>JBBDRU010000200.1:0-32141 GCA_040905305.1 Salibacteraceae bacterium
GAATAAACATGCCAATGCTCATCAATGCTTGCGATGGCCTTAAGCGTTAAGGTTGATCCGTCTTTTTTTGCTGTTTCGAATCGCCAGGAAACAGGGTTATATACTGCGCTTTCATCTGAAGTGGCATCAACGTCACTTTCCGGAGCAAGTCCTTCGGCAGGTTCTATAGGCTGGCTGCCGGGTTTAATAGCGGCTTCTATATCAAATTGAAAATCGAGGTATTCAGGTGGCAAACACTTGGTGTCATCGCAGGTCATGTAGGTGAGTTCACCCGTAATCCTGGCCATGGGCGAAGTCAATTTTACCCGCTGACTCAGGGTTACTGTTCCTTCGAACCATGACAATTCCATGTCAAAATTCGGATCGTATTCTTTTTTTGGAGTTGGTTCTATCAACTGTCCATCAAGGGTGGCTCCGTCTATTTCTGCAAAAACGATTTCAGTGGGAATGGGACCCATATCGCTTTCGAGTTTGGTGGCATAAACGTGCCAATGCTCTTCGATGTCTGCTGTGAAATTCAATATTGCATGTTCATCTCCGTCAAGTTTGTAGTCAAAGGACCACTTTACCGGGTCATAAACTTGCCCGATAGCGGCCAGAGAAATCAAAAAAGCGATTAAAAATGAAAAAAGCCTAACTGTCATTTGCTTGAATTTATAAGTGCACAAAAATAGTCATGTCGCCCGTTATTTGTAAGAAAGCCGCGCGAATGTTTGGATTCTTAACAGTCTTTTTGAATCTGCCATTCGTAAAAAAAAAACGCCCCACATTGCTGTGGAGCGTCAACCTACACCTACTATCCAACCAAATAGTAAATATTTGTCTAAATATGCAATTCTCTGTCTCCTGCTAATTTATATGCAAGGCGCGTTTTTAAATAATACATCACCGGCACGATGATAAGGGTGAGAAAAGTGGCAAAACTTAATCCGAAGATCACTGTCCAACTCATCGGGCCCCAAAACATCACATTATCCCCACCTACGTAAATATTTGGGTCATAGGAATTGAGCAACGAGATAAAATCAATGTTTAACCCAATGGCCAATGGTATCAAACCAAGAATGGTAGTGATTGCCGTGAGCAAAACAGGACGTAAACGTTTTTTACCTCCTTCTACCATGCACTCGATCAATAATGGAATCGGGAGTTTTGCGTTTTCTTCCATATTCAGTTCATCACGTTTTCGATCCATGATGAGCTTGGTGTAATCGATTAGAACGATGGCGTTGTTCACTACAATTCCGGCAAGGGAAATGATTCCTATCATGGTCATAATAATCACGAAGTCCATTTGGAACACAACCAAGCCGAGGAAAACACCGATTAGGCTTAAAACAACCGAACCGACAATGATGAAAGGTGTTAACACTGAATTGAATTGAGCAACCAGGATCAAGAAAATCAAGAAAACAGCGATTAAGAGCGCAGAGGTTAAAAACGAAAGTTCTTCCGCCTGATCTTCCTGCTGACCGGTAAACTTCAAGGTCATTTCCTCAGGAAGCTCATATCCTTCAATGGCCGTTTTAATTTCAGCCACGACCTCGTTTGCATTATATTTTTCCAACACATTGGAAGCGATGGTGATTTGACGTGTTTGGTCTTTTCTTTTTACCGCGTTAAATGTTGTCGAGTTGAGCGCTTTGGCAACCGATGAAATTGGTACTTGTTGAATTCGCCCGTTGGTTTGGTCTCGGAATGTGATAAGTTGATTCATCATTGCATCTTGATCATAACGGTACTTATCTTTCAGCCTGATCATAATCGGATAATCATCTTCTCCTTTTTTGAAGGTATTTACTTCTAGACCAAACAGTGCATTTCGCAGTGTTTGACCAATCTGTGCAGTAGAGATGTTATACCTTCGAGCCTTTCCACGATCTATGGAGATGGGCATTTCCGGCTTGCCAAGTTCAACATCGAGTTTGAGTTCTTCAATTCCTCGAATATTACGTGAATCGATGAACGATTTTACTTTTTCCGCTTCTACCAGCAGTTTTTCATAGTCGTCACCGGCAATTTCAATGTTAATGGGTTTGGCTTGAGGAGGTCCGGCCGGATCTTTATCCACGGTGATTTGAACTCCGGGAGTACCTGAAATAAGCGATCTGATGTCGTCCATGATTTCAGCTGTGTTTTCTCCTCTGCGGTGTTGAAATTGTACGAATGAAACCGTAATTCGGGCTTTGTGTGGGGTAGAGGCCATTGATGGGCCTTCGTTTGGATCGCTGGTGCCAGCTCCTACTTGTGCGATGATGGACTCGATTAGAAAATTTGTTTTATACGCAATCCCATTTTTCTGGGTCGTTTCTTCAAACTGACTTGCATAATCGATGATTTTGCCTTCGATGCTCTTGGTTATCTCATTCACTTCCTCGATATCCGTTCCGATCGGAGCCTCGATGAAAACATTAATATAATTGGGCATATTAGATGGAAAGAACACCACTTTGGGCATGAATGCCTTTAATAAGAATATCGATAAAACCAACAAAACAAGGGTTCCAGCGAAATATTTAATCGGGTTTTTCCTTCTGAAAACATGGTTGAGCGTACGCTCATAGAACGTTTCAATGCTTGGAATCAGTTTTTGTTGAAAATAGTTGGTTCCGGGAGTAAGGATAAATTTTGTGGTCAAAACCAGCACCCCTGAAATAATAAAGATGTTTCCGATTAAAATGGATACAAAGCTCATCGCGATGCCCACAGCCACTAAAAGTGAAGCGATTGATACCGCCCGTTTCACTGCCATTTCCTTTTCTTCGAGTTTCATGAACATGGCCGTAAGCACAGGGTTGATTACCAACGCGACAAACAGGGAAGATCCGAGCACTATCATCAAAGTAGCCGGCAGGTAAAACATAAATTGCCCCATCAATCCGGGCCAAACCATGAGGGGCATAAAGGCAGCTAGCGTGGTTGCAGTTGATGCAATGATCGGCCAGGCCACTTCGCCAACACCTCTTTTCGCAGCTTCTGTCGCGTTGTGGCCTTCGTCCATTAATCTGTAAATATTTTCCACGACAACAATTCCATTGTCAACCAACATACCAAGGGCTAAAACCAAAGCAAAGAGAACCATCATGTTTAGCGTAATGCCCATTATGTTGAGAATGAAAAACGCGATGAACATAGAAAGTGGGATGGCAATGCCCACAAAAAGGGCGTTGCGTAAACCAAGAAAGAAAAGAAGAACAGTAATGACCAAAATCATTCCGAAAATAATGCTGTTTTCGAGTTCGCTCACCTGGGTTCTGGTGCGTTTTGACTGATCTCCGGTTACGGTTACATCAAGGGTTTCAGGAAAGTCATCGGCTTTGGCGCTTTCTAGAATAGCTTCTATTTTGTCGGATGCATTGATCAAGTTTTCGCCTGCGCGTTTTTTTACGTCAACCATCACTACCGGTTTGGTGTACTGACGTGCGTAGCTTTCAGCTTCTTCATATTCAAAAACTACCTCGGCAATGTCTCTTAAAAAAACGATTTGCTGTTTTTCTCGTTTTACGATTATGCTTCCGAGTTCCTCCGCATTTTTAATATCCCCGACAACCCTCACGGTTTTACGCATGTTTCCCTGAAGCATATTTCCTGCTGAAATCGTAACGTTTTCTGAAGAAATAGCATTGGAAATATCGGTAAAGCTGATTTCATTGGCTTGCATTTTAAACAAGTCAACATTCACTTTCATCTCCTTTTCCTGAACACCTCTGATGTCAACCTCAGTGATTTCGCTGAGTTTTTCGATGCGTTCTTCCAAAAGCTCTGCATAATCGTTGAGTTGGTCAACGCTAAAGTCTCCACTGAGGTTGATGTTCATGATGGGAGTGAGCTCGGAAATGTTTAGTTCAAAAACATTTGGGTCGGCTGGTAAATCCCTGGGAAATTCAGCATCACCCATTGCGATATCTACTTTGTCTTTGACCTTCCCTAAAGCTTCTTCAGGAGTTACACTAAAATCAAATTCAACGAAAATGGTTGAATAGCCTTCTACAGATGTTGAAGTCATTTTATCTATGCCAGAAATGGCACCTATTTCTTTTTCGAGGGGCCGGGTAACCAGTTTTTCAATGTCAACCGCAGAGTTTCCGGGATATGGTGTGCCTACATAAATTTGTGGCACCACAACCTCAGGAAAGCTTTCACGCGGCATATTGAGGTAAGAAATCAAGCCGGCAATTACCATGATCACCAGTATTACAAGCACCGTCATACGGTTGTTGATACTTGCCGTACTTAATCCAAATTGTCTGGTAGTTTTTTTATGTTGATTGGATTCCATGTTGGATCTTCAGTTTCTGTAGTGAATTTTGTAATCTATTCCGAGATCACCTTTACTTTTTCTCCTTCCCTTATGGAGCGTGCGCCTTTGTTGATAAGGGTTTCGTTGCCTTTTAAACCTTCAAGCACTTCAGCCTGATTGTTATAGCGCATTCCGCTTTTTATCATCTGTTTTTTTGCATGATGGTCATTCAAAATGAAAACAAACTCCTCTCCAGTTGGGGTCATTTGCACCAATGATGCGGGAATTACAACCGTGCTATCATTTATGTAATCCCTGATCTTTAATTCGCCAAGCAGATTCGGCTTGAGCTTTTTCGATTCGTTATCAAGCTTCAGTCTGATTTTAAACGTTCGGTTGTTTGGGTTGATAAAATTTGCGATCCGATCTATTTCGGTTTCTTCTGTAATTCCGATGCTTGGAAAAGTCACTTCAACCAAATCACCTTCTTTAATTTTGCTCAGGTAGCGTTCGGTAACATCAGATTTGATGTACATATCATCCAGGTTAACAAGACGAAATGCGGGCATTTGTGGGCTTGCCATTTCGCCTTCCTTGGCCATTGTTTCATCTACAATCCCGCCAAACGGAGCTTTAATGGAATATAGGTCACTCTGTGCCTGGAGTGTTTCAAGATTTTGCGTAAGAGCTTCAAAGTTGTTTTTTGCTTCGAGGTATTGGATTTCTGACCCTACTTTTTGCTCCCAAAGCGAAGCCTGTTTTTTGAATACTGTTTCTGCAAGGCTTAACCTTGACTTTAGTTCATCGATCTGGTTTGAAATGACACGATTATCAATTCTCATCATCAATTGACCTTTGCTGACCCGGTCGCCTTCTTGCACTGCAATAGAAGTGATTCTACCAGCCACTTCTGGTATGATTTGAGCGTTTTGATCGGTCTCAACCACACCTTGTATAGTGAAAAAGTGCTCGAATGTACTGGGTTTTGCGTCAAGGGTTGTGATATTGATAACACGCTCTTTAATTGAGGTATCGGAATTGTTAATTATTTCCTCTATTTCCAACAGTTCTTTGCTGAGTTCTGCGCGCACCTCTGAAATCGAGTCTCGAGTTGATTTTAGTTGTTCAATTTCAGATCGGTTAGCGCCATCACCGCAGGCGGAAATAATAAGAGATACCAGAATGGTTAAGGAAATTAGTCGCATTGAAAACGTGTAATGGGTTTGCATGATTTAATAATTACCAAGGGCTTTGTCTAAAGATATTTTTGCGTTAAAGAGTTCTTGTGCTGCATTATAATAAGCGCTCATGTTTTGAAGGAATTGTGACTCAGCTTGTGCGAAGTCTAAGCTGGAAGCCAAACCTTCTTTGTATTTGGCATCCGTTGTTTTTTTAATGGTTTCTGCTAAGGCCAGGTTTTCTTCGGCTAGCGTTAGGTTTTCTAGTGCACTTGAATAGTCGGCTTTGGCGGAAAGTGCCTCAACGGTAAGGTTTTGGGTGAGCATATCCTTTTGACTCTGGGTTTTTTCCAATTCTAACTTTGCTTGTTTGGTTTGATAATAGCGCAATCCTGAACTAAAAATCGGAACCTTTAATTGTAAGCCAGCAATGGTTGTTGGGTAGAATTCATTCCCCCATAGATCGTTCAACTCCTTGCTGAACCCATTTTGACTGTGGTTGAAGAAGGCTGCCAATTGTGGATAGCTTTTTGTGCGCTCGGCAGAAAGGTTGAGCTCTGAAAGTTCTTCACCTTGTTTGATGGTTCTGAAATCGATGTGTCGCTCAACATTCAATGGTTGGTCAATTGTCGAAGTTAAGAGTCCTTCTATCATTTCATCAAAATCACTGGTCAGCTTGATGTTTTGCTCTACCGGAATTCCCATTTGAAATTTCAGCAAATTGGTGAGGTGATCTTTTTGACGTTCCAACACATCTATTTGATATTTCATGCTTGATTGCGTGAGCCGCACCTGATCAGCGTCTTGCTGTTCTGCAAATCCGGCTTCATAGAGCGCTTTTGTTTCTTTTGCACTTTGATCTATTTTCAACTTGTTTTCTTTCAAGGTTTCTAACGATTCCTGCATAGATACAACAGCGAAGTAGGTTTGAGATACGCTGTTTTTTACATCGATTTCGCTTTTCTCTTTGCCCAGTTGAGCGTAATTGAGATATGCCTTGGAGGCTTTCAATCCCACAAAATACGATCCGTCAAAAATCAACTGTGAGGCTGAAATACCTGCTGTTGCCGAATATGGCAGGCCAAATTGAAGCGGCACCAAAATGCCAGGAGGTGCCGTAGGGTTAAATGTATTGGCTTCAGCCACTTGCGTAGGAATATCGATGTAGTAATTCATGGATGCTTCCCCATCTATTTTGGGGAGTCCGATCGCGGTTGTTTCCCGCACTTTTGCCGCTGAAATCTTTACATCTAAATCGGCTTGCTTTACTTGCTCATTGTTTTTTATAGCATGCGCAACTGCCGCCTCAAGAGAGAATTCTTGTGGGGTTGTTTGCCCAAAGGTGGATGCTGAAAAAAGCAAGATTATTAGCAAGGAAAATACAGTTGAATTCATGGATTATAATTGAATGTGTTCTCTTTTAACCTTTTCTCTTAAGTATTCAAGCCCTTTTTCATTGGCTATTCCTCTAATGTGATAGCGCATCAATTCGATATGGATGGTTTTAAAGTCATAGTGTTCAGCAGGAAATATCTCGCTGTTGGTGCATAATTCCATCTTAGATGCATAAAACCGAGAGATGATAAATGAATCTAGATTGTCACGAAATAACCCTTGTTTAATGCCCAACTCTATATTGTTTTTTATAGTATCTGCAATGAATTGAGTTCTGAATTCTTCAAATATTAATTGGGCTTCAGGGTGATACTTCTGAAGGTCATAGTGAATAGAAGGGTGAATCTGACCAAATTTCTGAGAAACATCTTTTGTGAGCTCAAAAAGCATATCGATCGCATTTTCCATTTGCTCATTCATTTGAGCAACCAACGCCTTTTCATTATCAACAATGAGTTGCATTACTTTTTTAACCAGGTCATTTTTATCCGTGACATACTGATATATGGTTTTTTTTGATACCCCTAATTGTCGGGCTATATCATCCATTGTCATGCTTTTTATGCCATATTGCATAAAGAGTTGAACAGTTTTTATCAGAATGTCTTTCTCCTTCATATTCTTGAAAATCGGTGGCAAAAATAAAAATATATAACACACTGGAAACAGAAATACATAAAAACGTTTCCTGTGTGTTGAGCGGTTTGTTGGGTTGATCAGCGGAGTGGACTTATTCTCTTTCAGTCTCAATTATATTTGTCCGATGAATTCGACTTTTTTATCGCACATGATTTTTTCTGTTTTAGCAGTTTTATTACTTTTCAACATCAGTTCATGCAAGCGAAAAGGATGCAAAAAAGATGTTTTATGTGTGGACAATTTTGATGCAAAGGCTGAGAAGGAAGGTGATTGCTCGGGGTGTACAAAATTTGGGGCATACAATTATTGCCCTGAAGCAGATGTGGATAACGGCCAATGTTTTTTTATTAGGGAGTTTTACAGTGATGTATCATCAGAGGGTTGGATAGATGTATGGGTGGCCGACTCTGTGGAAAACAGTAATGTTGAGCAATTGGTTCGCGAAGGACGGCTATCTTCTTTTCCCTCAAGTATTCCAGACTGTGAGGCTTCAGATAGCTCACTTACTGTTATTAGACGACCAGGAGAATACTATTATGAGGTGGAAACGCAAACCGGGCAGTTGGAATGGGGTTGGGTGCTATTCAGAGAAGGGGGTTGTCGCTTGCTTGACGTTTACTAAAATCAAATCGGATTTTAAGCCTTGTTGAAATCGATTTAATTCACTTCAACTTCGTTCTTTTGCAGGCATATTCAACTGAAAGAACATGAGCATTAAAGACGTCATTCAGCGAGAGCCGATCGGTGATATTATTGAATTAAAAGGCTGGGTAAGAACTTTTCGAAGCAATAGGTTTATAGCACTTAATGATGGCTCAACCATCAATAATCTTCAGGTAGTTATTGACTTTGAAAAAGAGACGGAATCCACGTTGCGGCAAATCACGACAGGAGCATGCATCAAAGTTTCGGGAAAAATTCAGGAATCTCTTGGTAGAGGGCAAAGCATTGAAATGATAGGTGAGGAAATAGAAGTGATCGGTACTGCGAATCCGGAAGAGTATCCACTGCAACCTAAAAAGCACTCATTGGAGTTTCTAAGAGAGATCGCCCATTTAAGGCCTCGAACCCAAACTTTTGGAGCTGTATTTCGCATACGCCACGCACTGCAGTTTGCCATACACAAGTATTTTAATGACAACGGTTTTTTTATGGTGCATACGCCTATCATAACTGGGTCTGATGCGGAAGGCGCAGGAGAAATGTTTCGGGTATCTACCCTTAATCCTGAGCAAATGCCAAAAACAGAGGATGGAAAGGTGAACTGGAAAGAAGATTTCTTTGGTAAAGAAACAAACCTTACTGTTTCTGGGCAGTTGGAAGCAGAACTGTTTGCCCTCGGTCTGGGAAAGGTATATACGTTCGGACCGACATTTCGGGCAGAAAACTCGAATACAACCCGCCACCTTGCCGAGTTTTGGATGATTGAACCAGAAGTCGCTTTCAATGATGTTTTTGACAATATGGACTTGGCGGAGGATTGCTTGAAAAATGTCATTCAATACGTTTTAAACCACTGCCAAGATGATTTAGTGTTTTTGCAAAACCGGCAAACAGATGATGAGAAAGGGCTCCCGGAAGATAAGCGAAGCATGCCACTTATGGAGAAGTTGAAACTGGTAGCTGAGAACGATTTTGTGAGGTGCACTTATACTGAGGCAATTGACATTTTGCGCAATTCAAAGCCGAATAAAAAGAAGAAATTTCAATATGTAATCGATGAGTGGGGTGCTGACTTGCAGAGTGAACACGAGCGATACCTGGTTGAAAAGCATTTTGGCAAGCCCGTTATACTTTATGATTACCCCGCAAAAATCAAGGCTTTTTACATGCGTCTGAATGAAGATGGCAAAACCGTTAGGGCGATGGATATTTTATTTCCGGGCATTGGAGAAATTGTTGGCGGCTCGCAACGTGAAGAGCGGTATGAGGTGCTGAAAAAGAAAATCGAAGATTTCGGAATTGAAGAAGAGTCATTGTGGTGGTATTTGGAAACCAGAAAATTTGGAACATGCGTTCACAGCGGTTTTGGTTTAGGCTTTGAGCGGTTGATAAGCTTTGTTACCGGTATGGGAAATGTTAGGGATGTGATTCCTTTTCCACGAACACCAAAAAGCGCAGAATTTTAATACCTTTCAGATCAATTGAAACGCAACTTATAATCACTAATTTCTGGCATGGCTTTAAAACAATCATTGCAACAAAAAATGCTTCAAAAGTTGAGTCCGCAGCAGATTCAACTTATGAAGATGTTGCAATTGCCTACCATAGCGCTTGAAGCTCGCATAAAGGAAGAAATTGAATCAAACCCGGCTTTGGACGAAGGCAAGGAAAAGGACGAAGACGAGTACGATGAACTTAACGATGATAGCTATGGTGATGAGATAAGCGATTCAGAAAAGGAGTTTGATTTCAGCGACTATATGGATGATGACGACACTCCCGGTTATAAATATGAAGCCAATAACTATTCATCTGACGATGAGGATCGGAGTGTTCCGATTGGTGTGTCCAGCAGTTTTCACGAGCGACTTTTAAACCAGCTTTATACGCGAAAGCTCACCGAGAAAGAAACCACTATTTGCGAACACCTTATCGGGAGTTTGGATGACAGCGGTTACTTGCGCAGAGAAGTCTCGGCAGTTGTGGATGACCTGGCCTTCACTCAAAGCTTGATGACCACGGATGAGGAAGTTGAGCATCTGCTCAAAACCCTTATCCACGACATGGAACCTGCAGGGGTTGGTGCGCGAGATTTAAGAGAGTGCTTACTCATTCAAATCAAGCGAAAACCGCCAACTGTGGCCATAAGAACTGCTAGCGTCATACTTGAAAAGCATTACAATGAGTTTGTAAAAAAGCATTACGAAAAAATCACAAATCGACTTGAAATAAGCGATGAAGATCTGAAATTGGCTATTGAAGAAATCACCCACCTCAACCCAAAGCCTGGGAATTCGATGAATGAGACGGCAAGGCCGATTGAGCATGTAATTCCTGATTTTACTTTAGTACAAGACGGAGATGACATTCAAGTGCTTTTGAATGGCAGAAATGCACCGGAGCTAAAGATTTCAAGGAAATACATGGAGATGCTGGAAGACTTTTCCAAGATCAAGGGAAAACCCAACAAGGCTCAGCGTGAGGCAATGTTGTTTGTGAAGCAAAAAATCGATAGTGCTAAATGGTTTGTTGATGCGATAAAACAAAGGCAGAATACACTGATTCGCACAATGGAAGCCATAGTCAATTATCAACGTGCATTTTTTGAAAGTGGAGATGAAACCAAACTCAGACCAATGATCTTAAAAGATATTGCAGAACGCATTGACATGGACATCAGCACGGTGTCCCGGGTTTCAAATAGCAAGTATGTGCAAACATCTTATGGAACACTGCCGTTGAAATACTTTTTTAGCGAATCGCTTACCAATGATGAAGGTGAAGAAGTATCTACCAGAGAAGTAAAGAAGATTCTGAGTAATTTAATAGAAGGCGAAAACAAGAAAAAACCCTGGACTGATGAAAATCTTGCCAAAGAGTTAAAGAGCAAAGGATACAACATCGCCAGACGAACCGTTGCCAAGTATCGCGAGCAAATGGATATTCCGGTTGCCCGGCTAAGAAAGGAGCTATGAAACGGCTGGCGCTGTTTATTTCTTGGTTATTCCACCCCGTATTTTTGCCATCCATAGCTTTAGCTATCATTTTTGGGCTAAACACTTATATCGCCCAAACAATGTCGCCTCAAAAGGCCTTGTTTATTCTGGCCTGGCTTTTTATAAATACAGCGGTTATACCTGTACTTTTCACTGCTTTTTTAAAATGGAAAGGAATGATCTCATCCATTCAATTACACACCAGAAAAGACCGTTTGTTGCCTTTTGCTTTTGCCATGTTTTTGTATTTCATGAATTACTATTTGATGAAAGGGCTACCTATGCCGCAAGTGATTTATGCTGTCTTTTTAGGCATTAGTTTAATAGCAACTTCAGCATTCATTCTAACCTTTTACACAAAAATTAGTTTGCACATGTTAGGGATGGGTGGTTTAACGGCTACGGTGTATGGCTTTTCTCAAATTTATGACCTTGAATCGCTAGCGCTCTTGCTCGGGATAGTAATGCTCAGTGGAATCGTTGGAACTGCACGCTCTTTTCTTGGCGCCCATACTCTCAATCAAATTTATGGAGGCTGGTTGTTTGGCTTCCTGTTGGTGTATATACCGATAAACTTAGGGTGGGGTTGAGCCTATTGCCTGGAAGTTTCCTGAAATTGAATCCCCCACTTTAATGGATGAACATCTGATCTGGTCAGTATGATCACATTCATGTCTAAATAGAAATGGGCAAGAATAAACTCATTTAACTGCAAACTGTATTGTTCCCTCATCTGACCCATTTGCTTGTCTATTTTAAGGTTGGTTTCACCCTTTAAAAGTTTATTTACTTCCTCACTTGGAGATGTGATATTCAGGTTTTTGGCATCTAGATCTATGGTGATGATGGTAGGGGTTTCCGTTGATTGTTCAATCGACTCACCTTGATTGTTCAATTTGAGTTTGCTCGATTCAAAAACCTGGACTTGATCCTGTGATGTAGCTAAAAATGCCGTTGTCACAAAAAACAGGGTGATCAGTGCTTTCATATCTTGGGCTTCTGTGCGTCAAAGATAATCAACTTGAGATAGGTTTTTTCTGATGGTTTCAGGTGAGTTGCTCCTTAAGTTTTTCTGTTTTGCCTCTTTCATAAAACACGGTTACAAGGAATAAATAGCTCAACAAATACATCGTGTCTTCAGCCGGTATGGTGAAGATGCGCAACCCCATATTATGCATGTCGTTATACCAGACAATGGGCGCTTCAGTAAAGCTGCCGGTCAACCAGCCGTTCATGATCATAAAAGGTATGAGAGAGAGCAAATACCCTATATAAAACCGACCCATCCATCGAAATTTTAGTATGAAGAATTGAAGCGCCATCAACATGGCCGTTAAAAAGAAACATACGCTGGTATAGAGTCTAGGCATAAAGTAAGCGCCTAAAAACAAAGTAGATATCATAAAGAAAAAAGTAATGCTTTGATGGTAGTCTTCCAGCAAATCCCGCTTTATGAAGTACCTGGCCACTTCATAGATAAACAAGCAGGCAAAAGGCACAGTCAAAAAGAAGTTATACTCTTCCAGGGGAAGCCGTCCGATATATATGCCGGTCAAATAATCATCATTAAACCCCCAAACGCCCATTGCTGTGAAAAGTTCGTCCCAGGCAAGGTATATGCCTCCAGCAATGGCGGTTCCGGTAAATATGGCCTTCCAATGACGCAAAAACTTTATCCTTCGCTCATAGCTTTGAGCCAACGGATAAGCGATGGTAAGCACATTGATGAGTAAATAATGATAGTGATCCGAAATCATTTTGATTGCATTGCCTCTCGAAAGTACTTATATGGCACCACCAACATGCCAAAACATTCTCCATCTTCTTTTCCGAGATGTTTATGGTGAACTTTGTGTGCCTTTCTGATGGCTCTGAAATAAACATTGTCTGTTCTTTTAAACCAGGAAAAACGCTGATGAATAAAAACATCATGCACTAAGAAATAAGCAAAACCGTAAAAGGCGATTCCCAGTCCTACATAAACTCGCCAGTCATTTCCACCCATCATACCAAACATGATAAAAAGCCAACTGGGCAAAGCAAATATTAAAAAGAAGACATCGTTTTTTTCAAAAAAACCTGGTTGAGATTGGTGATGATCTCTATGGAAATACCAACCAAGACCATGCATCACATATTTGTGCATGAACCACGCCATGAACTCCATAAAGAAGAACGTTGCAATAGTTAGAAGTGCATTTAAGATCATTGTGGTAGAAGATTCAGCATTCCGAAAAATCCTATTTCGATGGCATAAACAGCCAATGCAATCTTTGTGTTCAAACGAATCTTACTTCTTTCCCAAATGAAAGCCAAAAGAGCCGATATTCCAAACCATGCTAAATAATTTGTCAATGGAGGTGTGTATGATTTCCATGTCCAGAAATTGAATCTTATGGCCACCGGTTCTATCAAATAATCAAGTACTACCATAATTGCTGCAGCCAACAGCGCTGTGGTGATCTGTGAAAGGGAAAACCTTCGAGCAAGGGCGATGGATGCGTATAACAAGATCAACCAGTTAACACCGATGATAAGCGGGGTTTGAAATACTTTCCACCCTAAAACGTCACCATAAACGTATTCACCAAAAGGCCACCCAAAATTCACTCCGATCACCTCTATGCTAAAACCCACAATAAAAGTGGCGGCAAAAACCCATGCATTTTTCCAATCAATGTGATTGAACAGTATGATCGCAAGTGTAAGTAATGAATTTAGAGGGGTTAGGTGCAAAAATGAAGAAGCATCACCAAAAAGAATTCCGCCAATGCCCACCACGTGAAAGATGATAAGTACAACAATGGATATATTGGCTTTTGATGCTTTCATGTTTTCAGGATCAGCGAAGACGTTATTTTTCCGGATAACAAAGCTAAGGGTATGCCTCCTCCGGGATGCACACTTCCGCCACAGAAAAACAAATTTTTATATTTTCCAGCGTTGTTTGGATGACGCAAAAAAGCGGCAAACTTATCGTTTGAGCTATTTCCGTATAGCGCTCCTTTATAGCTTAATGTATCCTGCTCAATACCTTTTGGAGTCCATATTTTTTCTTCTTCGATGAGTGGCTCAATGGAGGTTTTGAGCATGCGCGATAACTTCGTTAATACTGTTTTACGGATGTCGGATGCAATGCTTTCCCAGTCCTGACCTGCATTATGAGAAGTATTCACCATAACAAACCAGTTTTCGCCATGTGATGGGGCGTCATTGGGTTTAAATTTACTGGAAACATTTACATAAACAGTTGGATCATCATCCACTTGGTTTTTTTCAAAAATATTTTTGAACTCGGATTGATAATGGTCGCTAAAGAAGATGTTATGCAAGCCAAGCCGGTCAAACTTTTTATTTATCCCCCAATAAAAAACCAATGCAGAGCTTGATCGTTCTTGACTTAAAATGCGCTTTGGAGGCTTCGCCTGTTTCAGCAGTTGTTCGTAGGTGAAGTGAATGTCCATATTGCTGATCACAACGTCTGAATCATAGTAATCAAACAGGGTTTTTATTCCAGTTGCTTTTCCGTTTTTGGTAATAATTTCTGTCACACGGGTGTTAAATTCAAAGTGCACGCCTAAATCCACTGCCAATCGATGCAGAGATAAAGGAATTTGCACCATCCCACCATTTGGAAAGAAGGTTCCGAAACCATGTTCAAGCCAGGGAATTACATTCAATATGCCCGGAGCGCGATAGGGGTCGGATCCGTTATAGGTAGCAAACCTATCAAAAAGTTGCACCAGATGGGGTTCGCCAAGTCGTGTTCGGTTTGACTCGTGCATCGATTGGAAAATATCGTATTGTCGAATTCGCATCAGTGCCTTGACGGTATCTACATTTAGCCATGTACTTGCTTTATTCAAGGGCTTTTCGAGAAATATTTTACCTGAATGCTTATAAATGTTCTCAATGTGAGCAAAGTAGGCGCGAAGTGTTTTAGACGGGAAGTTCAGCACTCTTTCAACTTCACTGATAAAATCCTCCGGATCACTGTATGCTTTCAAGAAAGTTCCGTCTTCCCAAAAATAACGGCACGCCTCATCGGCTTTTTGAAATGAAAAATAATCGCCCGTGTTTCTTCCTGTTAATTCAAAAAGCTCTTCCACAAAATGTGGCATTGTAAAGAGTGAAGGACCACCATCAAAACGGTATTTCCCTAAACTGAATGAATGCAACTTTCCGCCCGGGTAATTATTTGCCTCAAAAACAGTGGTTTGTATGCCGGAATGTTGAAGCCTAATGGCTGTTGCCAATCCTGCTAACCCAGAACCTATGATGATTGCTTTCACTTTACTGATGGTTGTTTATGAAAGCAAAACAACACAACTAATTGAAAGGTTGTGATGGAAATCAGATCTTGGTTCAAACCATTTTTGGACAGCGATGTTTTTGTATCATAATAAACTCAAATCAACATTTTTTGGATCGGTGATTTTACTCGTGGTCTTGAGCCTTTGGTCGTTGCCGGACGCGAATAAGATTCGGCTGGATAAAATAGGGTTTCATGTAAACGATTCTGATTACCTCTATTTCAACAACCTGAGGCTCTTCTATTATCAGATCGAAGCTGCTACGAAAGGTGAAATGCGTGTTTTGAGATTAAAAAAGTGAGAGGAGGTCGGGAGTCCTCCCCTTTTTTTTACCATCGTTGATGATTGGATGAATGATCAGGCTTTTATCATTCTTAATACCGATGATGCAGCGTTTGGTAGCCTTGAGGTTCGCAATGCTGACGAAGAGATTGTTGATCGCTTCGAGTTGCAGGGTTTAAACGCTCAAGAATAATTGGCAATCGCGGTCAAAATATTTGAGTATTTAAAGCAAGATAAACTCAGCTTTGTTCGATGTGATGAGCTTGGAGCACATAACATGTGGGCTGACAAAACCTTAAGGCAATGCATGCTTACAACGCTGAAAGATTTCTTTAAATTGACCGGTGCGCTTTAGCCAATGATAAGGGGATTTTTATAATAAAGCTTGTGCCTTTGCCTTCTTGAGTAGTAGCAGTTATACTTCCGTTAACACCTTTTACATAGTTAATTACCATGCGTAAGCCAAGTCCTGAGCCATATTCATCATTAGTCCCGAGCGTTGATCCATCACCTGTAGTGAGAATTAATTCTAACTTTTCTTGAGACATACCAACACCATAATCGGTGATTTTTGTCGTTACAAAGCTCCCTGCAACCTCAAAGTTGATATCGATTTTCCCTCCTTTATGAGAATACTTGATCGCGTTTGACAACAGGTTTCTTAGGATCAGTGATATGGCCATGCGATCATTTTCAACGCTGATGTTACGTATTCCATTTACATCGATCTCAACATTTTTTAAGTTGGCCAATGGGGTGGAAATACTAACCGCATCATTCACAACGTCAGACCACTTAAACGCCATTTTATGGGGTATATAACCGTCTTTTTGAGAAATAGCCCATCCTACAAACGAATCAAACATTAACGCTACATCACTGCTCTGCCGATAAAGGTCTTTAGCAAGCACAGTGAATTCACTTAAGTCCATGTCTTCTGACTGTACAAGTTCAAGGCTTAACTTAATGTTGTTCAGTGGCCCTCTGAAGTCATGACTAATCATGGAGATGATGCGCTGATTAACTTCATTAGACTCTTGTACGGATTCCATAAGTTTTTTATGCTGAACCGAGTAAAAATAAAAAAGCCCAGCAAGTATCAAGGCGATGATGAGTCCTGCGGTAATTGACAGCAAGCGTAAGTTCTTTCGCTCCAACTCCAAGCCCATTATTTCCGACTCCATTTGAAGATCCCTGATTCTGTTTTGATTTTTGTTTTCAAGATATTCAGCTTGCAGCTGCAAGGCGTTCATCGCGTCCACTTTTCCCTGAAAGTGCAATCGAAGTTTTAGGTACTCATCATAAAGTGAATTGGCTTTTTTTGGGGCTTTGTCTTTATATATTTTGATCAAGCCTTCCAATGCGTGCATTTGTTCAAATTTTTCATTGTAGTCATCAGCAATGGCTAGGGCTTCTTCAAAAAGCTTTTCTGCTTTGGCATGATTTCTTTTTTCAGCGGCAATAAAACCCAAGTTGTTGAGTGCCTCTGCTTTACCCGTAGGATAGTGCATCAATTCAAACAATGCCTTGGCCTTTTTTGAAAAGTATTCAGAGCTATCCAGCTTTCCCAGCTTTCGATAAATCAATCCGAGATTGCCTAATGGATAAGCAATGTCAGGATTTCCAGGGCAGTAAGTTTCAAAAGACGCGATAGATCGATTGAAGTAGAATAATGCGCTATCCATTTCTCCAAGCCGATAATAGGTCCAGCCAGCAACATTGTAAAAATCACATTGCTTGTGAAAGGCAAGGTTTGATTTAGCCTTCATGGCGAGAAGCAGATAATGTTTCGATTTTTCAAAATCATTTAACTGATCATACGTATCAGAAAAAGAATGGTACAGTTTGAAAATGGCAGTTTTGTTATTGGTTTTCAATAGATAGCTTTCAGCGGTTAAAAGTGACTTTATTGCTTCCAACAAACGTTCGAAATAGTAGTGAATCACGCCTAATTCGTAGTATAAAACACCGTTCCAAACCGGGTTTTCACCCGCAATTTCTTTGGCTTTTTCAATTGATTTAAAATGAAACGTGTCTTCGGGGTTTAAACACTCTAAAAATTGCCCTTCAAAAGTATAGGCGATCATGAGCAATGAGTCTGCAGACTCCTGTTTACAAGCCGCGATAAACTTTTTTGTGATCTGAAGCCCGGTTTCGCACGCCACGTTGTAAGAGTGTGCATTCAAAGATTTGAGGTAAGCCCTTTTTTGAATGGAGAAACTTGGCTTTTCCTGATCAATAATGTTGAAAATCGAGTCATACTTGCTTCTGGCAGTTTCAAATTGTCCGTAATAACTGATGATGATGACCTCAGCTAACAAAGAATTGATTTTTGCAACAATGGAAAGGTTTTCCTTGTCTGGCAGGCTGGATAGACACGTTTTGGCACTGTCGAGCATACCAAGTTCTGCGAAGGTCAAACAAATCTCGCTTTGCAGTTTCCCCTTATCGCCATCAAGGTTAGTTTGCCTTCCGAGGGGTTCAATTTCGGAAGATTGCCCAAACGCTATAAGACCAAAGGCAAAAAGGATAGTGGTTAATGTGGTGATCCTGGTCAAATCTTTAATAATCAGGCTAAGATAACGTTATGTTTCTATATCCAAAGCTTTCTCGGAATCATACCTGACTGATTGGACATTGATGTCGTGTTCTCTACCTTGTTTTAGGTTTATTATAGATCTTGTGATGAACTACCATTAATGAAACCGGGTTCATGGTCACTAACTTGTTTTCAAATGTTCGTCACTTGAGCGTACGTGAAAGCCACCACCTAGGGTATGAAGCTATCATTACAATTTGAGTGATGCTTTTTTCTTTTAGTAGGTAATTAGTTTTTGGTGCGCAGCAATTCGATAATCTCCTTCAAACAGGCAAGCTCTCGTTCCAATAACGCCATTTTTTCATGTAGTTGTTTTGACTCGGAGTTGTTCTGATAGAGAACGCTATTCGTAGTGATAGCCGTTTGATTGTGGCTCACATTGAATATAACCTGCTCGTCAAAAGCAATGAGGTCATTTAGAGACATGCCAAGTATGTTAGCAATCCTTTCTACATTTTCGAAACTTATTTCCGTCTCGCCTCTTTCGATTTTACTGTAGGCCGCCTGCGAAATGCCCAATTCATCAGACATGAACCCTTGTGTAAGGTTTTTGAGTTCACGAATCTTTTTTATCTTGTAACCTAACGAACTTGCCATGTCGTAATAAATTATAACTCATGCGAATATAATATAACCGCTGGTTGTTTTATAGTTCGATTTGAAAGCTGTATTTTGTACCTGTATTTTAAGTTCGTTAACCTAAACCTTAGAATCATCATGAAACATCTACTGCGCCTTATTTACTACACGGTCATTGGACTGGCAACTGTTCCTGTGGTTTCCCAGGCTCAAACCATACCAGACGACTTTAATGGGGAGCCCGCATTCCCATCCCATGCATACTGGGAAAATCACGGTCAGATCATTGACACAGAAGGAAATGTTGTAGAGGACTTACGCTACTACACAATGGGCACGGGTCCGAAACTTTTCATCTTTGACGACAAGGTTTCTTTTGCACACTATTTTACAGACAGCATCTTGGCAGATACTTCATGGCGCATGGACATGCGATTTGTGTGCAACCCTGATGAATATCCCGATGATCCATCACCGGGAGAAGATTCTGATGCAGAGCCGAGTGCTGAGCCATGTGGAACGCTCAGCGCACTGGAAGAAACCACTGGAAAACTCAACTTCTATTTGCCACACACAGGAGCGGGACTTGTTGGCTTACTCGGATATCACCGCGTTGTTTATCAAGACGTTTGGCCAGGCATCGACTACCATTTTTACAGCAATCGCATCGGACTGAAAATTTACATTGTGGTTCATCCAGGAGCAGATCCCAATGACATATTAATGAAGTTTAGCGGGCAAGATCAAATCACCACACCCGCACCGGGTGATGTGAGAATGCACCTTGCTAACCGCACCATGAAACTGCCTCAGGCTTTTGCATGGCAATATGTCAGCGGGACTCCTACTCCACTTCCATGGCTTCCATCTTGGAATTTGACAGGAAGCAATGATGACATGGTCAATGTAAGCACCGGATCATACAATACCAACGAAATGTTGGTTATTCAACTTGGTGGCGATACAAGCATTCAGGGGTTGGAAACGGATGACCCAAATGACAATTCCGATTGGAGCACATATTTGGGGGATAATCTAACGGATTTTGCTTCTGGAGTGGATATTGATGAAGACGGTGATTTGTACGTATGTGGTGGAACTCGAAGTGCGTACTTCCCAACGGCAGAAGGTCAACAAATAATCAGCACGAACGGTGAAACGGATGTTTTCGTGGCAAAATTTGATCATTCAACTCGCGAACACCTTTGGACAACAATAGTTGGAGGAGAAGAGGATGATTTGGCGGAAAGCATAGATTATAACGGAGTTGATAAAGTTTATGTGGTGGGAGCCTCAACAAGCTCTACAATGATCCCCCCACTTTTTAGTAATCAAGGTAATTACGTTCAAACTCATCAGGGTAATTATGATGGTTTTATAATTAAACTTAGAGACGGTACAGGTGAGGCGGAATGGATTACAGATTTTGGCGGAAATGAAGAGGATTGGTTTTTTGACGTAACGGCCACAGAAGACGATGTATTTATTGCCGGTAGAACAAGAACGAGCAATTCAAGTCAGACTTGTATTTCACCTGGAAGTGGTCAGATTGCTCTATGTGATCCTGGAGGGTCATCATATTTTCAAAGTACGCATGGAGGTGGGTTTTGGCAAAGCGATGCGTTAATGGTTCGATTCAACAGCTCTGGTGATCTAACCTACAGTACCTATTTGGGAGGGTTTGGTGTTGATGAAGCTCATGCCATTGGAATTGATAATGATAACCGTATCGTAATTGGTGGCTATACAGAAACAACAAACATACCTTCAAATGTCACATCGCCTTGTGGGGTGCCTTCCACTGGGGAATTCCCACTTTGCGACTATGGCGCAAATTCATACTATCAGGATGCTAATCCTTCCAGTTTTATAGTTCGATTGGATCAAGACCTGCAATTGGAGTGGGGAACTTTTTTTGGTGAGGATGCCAGATACAACAAGGTTTCAGATTTAGCGTTTAATTCATTAAATGATTTAGTGGTGGTTGGTAACGCGCGCTTGAATACCTATACTATAAATACATGCACAGCTTCAACAACCAATGCATTTCCGGTTTGTGCGTCAGGCTTAGAGTATAAAGAAACGTATCATTTTCATGATCAGGATCCATATCGAGAAAATACTTATATCGCACGGTTTGATGAACAAGCTAACCTTGAATGGTCAACCCCTTACGGTGAGAGCAGTTATCACTTTGGGAAGCCAGAAATTGCCATTGATGACGATGACAACATGTACATAGTCAGTACATTACACTTTGATCCAGGAGGTTCTCTCAACGAACCGTTTCCAGGACAGTACTTTCCGGGTTACTATCAACAATGGGGAGTGCAAAACACAAGCCTTGTTGACAAAGATGCTACGCTTGTGGCTTTTGATGTGAACAACGAGCGTCAATGGGCAACTGTTTTTGGAGCCGAGGAGGCATCAGGACCAATGGACATACACCGCAACGATCACGGTATAGCCATTGCTGCACATGGAACTGATGAAATCGTCATTGGAGGCTCTGCCAGGGCGCTAAATCTCTATCAGGCCTGTCCTTTTATTGGAACCAGCTATTGTCAGACGCAACTTAGCGATTTGAGTGAAGATGCGTTTGTAACTCGCTTTAGTGTTGAGTGGCTTGCGACACAGGTGGAGGAAATGAGTACGGATATTGAATCAATAAAGCTGTATCCGAACCCAGTTAAAGATGAATTGATCATTGAACTTGTTGATGGGCTTATCATTTCAGATATAAGCATAATGTCTTTGGACGGAAGAACCGTGTGGAGCAGTAAGATCATTGGATCGGGTTATCTATTGGAAGTACCAACCCAACAACTCTCCTTTGGTGTCTATATTATCAACCTAGCGTGTGGTGATGGATCATCGTACACTACCAAATTCGTTAAGCAATAAGTCAGTTTGAATAGTCATAGTCAGAAAGCTCTAAGGTCATGTATGCTAATCACAAGCGTGTTCTTAGTCATAACCAGTTCATTTGGTCAGTTGCAATGGGGTAAATACGACCTTAATCTGAATGACGGTGTCACAACAATTTATACCGACACGGTTAATGATTTACTATATATTGGTGGACGATTTAGTCTTGTTAATGGCGATACAACTCCCGGAATAACTGTATATAATGGAACTTCGTGGGATTCGATTGGTTCATGGTTTGGAGTAGGTTCGGTATTTGCGATCGCTGTGTATCACGATACCTTGTTTATTGGTGGGTATCAGGGAAGTTTGGGAGGTTTGAAAATGTGGGACGGAACGGATTGGATAGCAGTCGGAGGTACAGAAGTTTATGGTCAAGTCTATGACTTGGAAGTAATTAACGATGAATTATGGGTTGCAGGAAACTTTGACTCTATTGGTAGTGTTCCAGCTCATGGTGTGGCACGGTGGGACGGAACAGAGTGGAAAACAGCTTACGACTTACCCGGTGGTCTCACAGGGGGTAACAGTCCGAATTGGATCGTAGAGGTCGTTGAATATAAAGACGAAGTGTACATAGGTGGTAACCTGAACAATGAACAATTTTCAGAGATTGCCCGTTGGGATGGTTTGCAATGGAAAGATGTGGGTGGTGGGATTAAACGTGATGGGTTTAGTGGTATTAGTAGAATGGTTGAACATGATAGCGATTTGTTTGTGATGGGCTCATTCCTAACAGAAATGGGTAATGTTGATCAGAACATAATGCGGTGGAATGGTCAAGAGTGGCTGCGGTGTGGTGGTGGAACAGGAGGCAGTGTTTACGATGCCATTGTACATCAAGATAATCTTTGGGTCACAGGTAGTTTTAATTTTGCGGGAGGTGCGTCCTCTGAAGGCCTAGCTATGTGGGATGGTGAGCAATGGTGTAGTCCTGGAAATGAGTTGCGCTACTTAGATTCAAATCAGGCTTGGCCAGCAGGTATAGGTGTTTACCGGGACACACTTGTTTTGGGTGGAGGGTTTACGACCATTGACGGGGATAGCTTTTCATTTTTGGCCAATTGGTCAGGTGAAGGAAAATTTGACACCTGTGGTGTATTATGGCCTGTTGGTGAAGAAGAGGCTTTATTGGAAATGACTGGTGAAATTCGGGTTTATCCGAATCCGGTTAACGATAAACTAAGCATTGAGCTTCCAAAGGAACTTGAAGACATGGAAGTGATTATTTCCATTTATGCGATTGACGGCAGGATGATGAGCCAACGTTCTGTGAAGGGCAACAAAGGATTGATTGTTCTGCCAACAGAAAATCTTAATTATGGTGTTTACTTGCTGAACATTTTTCATGACTTGCAATCTGAATCCATTCGATTTGTAAAACAATAATCGTCATGAATAAATGAAGCCATTGAAATTCAGTTTGGATTAATTGAGAAAGAAGTGATAAGGCTGATGCGAAAAGAAATGAAGGTATCTAGTTATCGTTTGTGGAGAAAGCGTGTTTCGGGTCGAAAAACAAAGCATGCTAAACTTCGTAGTTTCACAGAGGGAAGGCATAAAAGTCATATGCAAAGGGCAATTACCAATAACAAACTATCCAAACGATAGAAAATAACTTCATTTGTTGGTATGAATCGTGCCAGTCGCCAAAAAGCTGATCATCTTTATTTCTTTCTTGGAGCGTTATTCATAACAGCATTGATTGTGTGCAACCTCATTGCAAATAAGTTTGTGGAGGTTGATTTGGGGTTTAAAGTCTTTAAACTAAGTGCTGGCGTACTACCTTATCCAATCACGTTTTTAATAACGGATATATTGTCTGAAATATATGGCAGAAAGAAAACTAACCGAGTTGTGATGACTGGGTTTTCAGCCCTGATTTTCACCTTGTTTATCCTCTGGTTGGGCAGCATGTTCCCCTCGA
Source organism: Salibacteraceae bacterium (assembly GCA_040905305.1). Taxonomy (GTDB): domain Bacteria; phylum Bacteroidota; class Bacteroidia; order Flavobacteriales_G; family Salibacteraceae; genus SHAN690. Next base: position 23,740 of record JBBDRU010000200.1, read on the forward strand.
TTGATGGATCCCCGCTCACCGATGAACTCTATGAGACCGCCTATGGAAACTCATGGCGGGTAATCATGTCTTCAATGGTGGCTTACCTTATCGCTCAATTAGTAGATGTGCGCCTGTTTCATTTTTGGAAAGACCTTACCAAAGGCAAGCATCTATGGTTGCGAAACAACTTATCAACGGTTGTTTCGCAGTTTGTAGATACATCACTCGTGGTTTTGGTGCTTTTTGCTGGTGATTTAGATTGGGCAACTATTGGTGGTTACATTAGAGATGGTTGGTTGTTTAAAGCTATGGCAGCTTTGGTAGATACCCCTATTTTATATGCAATAACCTGGCTTATTCGGAAGCGCCTCGGATTGAAATTTGCACAAGAAGTATAGATAGTTAGAGGTTGATAAGCTTACAGGATTTACCTGTTTGCAGATCTCTTAAGATGAAAACTCCAGTTTTATTGAGTTCGAGCATCAACTTGCCCGAGGTTTGAGGTTGCAAATTGATTTCGACCTGACTTCCTTTAAGGTCATACAATTGCAGATTTCGTAATGCCCTTGATTTTGACACATATTCAACAAAGACGTTGTTGCCTGCCATAGTGCAATTAATGGCTTCATTTCCATGAAGTGATCCAAGGCTTAATTCATTTACGTTTGAAACCTTAATGCTCACTGAAGTGTCACAGCCGTTTTGGTCCATGACGTTTACATTGTAAACCTGACTTTTGAGATTGAATGATGTGTCTCCGGTTTGCATTAAACTATCGTCCCATTGAATGGCATAGGGCGGGGTGCCGCCATCTATTTCGACCCAGGCTTTTCCTGTTGACGTGAAATTTGTGTCCGGTGTAGAAAGCGGAAAAACAAAGAGCAAGTCGGGTTGGGTTAATACAAAAGAAGTATCGATGGAACAATCTAGACTATCTGAAATGGTTAAAGAATAAGTGCCCGCGCCAACATTAATGGTGGGTGCTGAAGCTCCGTGAGACCATTGGTAACTGTAGGGCGGGGTGCCGCCTTCTACGCTTATATTGATAGAGCCATTATTGAATTGGAAGCAATCAGGGTTTGATGTTTCAGCTTCACTTATAAGTGGGTTCAGACTATCAGGTCCGGTTAGAATAAAAGAATCAACCACCGGGCAGTAACCCTGGTTGGAAATAGTGACGAAATAAGTGCCCGGTGTAAGGTTAGTTAATGTGTCTGATGTAGCCCCATTGGACCATACATAGGTGTAATTAGCATTGCTAACATTAGGTTCAAGACCGATGAACCCGTTGTTAAAACAGCTGGGCATATCAACCTGAGCATCATAGCTTGGACGCTCAAAATACCGAACAGTAATGGGTTGTGTCGATGCTTCCTCTACCCCAAATTGATTGGTTACCGTAACATTATAGGTTCCCGATTGAAATACATCTATGCCCAGGGTTGTAGCTCCATTGGACCATTGCACATCAGGATAATTTCCATCGAGTTCCAAATGAATGGTGTCGTTTGGGCAGAGCACCAACTCATGTTCGGCATAATTGTCAACCTTAATTACAGCATAAGGAGCCGGGTCAGCACATTCTATGGCCAGAATTGATTGATTTGGTTGAATATCATAATAGGTTGATATATTTCCGTTTGGCCAAAAAACCTTTAATGAGTCTAAGGTAGCGTTGTTTAGGATCGGGATGATCTTTCTGTCAGAATTTTGGCATTGAAACGACTGTGAAGAATGATAGGAATATAATCGAGTGTCAGATCCATCATATGCTCTTACGGTTGACCCAAACCCATCGCGATTCGAGGTGCAGCCCCGCAGTTTCAGGCTAAATCTAGCCGCAGTTGTGTTGGTGGTGTTTTCCCACACAGAAGCAGGGTTATTCATAGAGTTGACCGTAACGATATCGGTAAGCCTATCGTTGTTAAAATCTCCTACGCTATTTGAAAATGAAAATAACGAATCTCCAAACAGCGTGTCGCCATCAAAATTCCCTTGACCATCATTGATGAAGAGTACACTCGGCTCACCACTTATAAATGGAATCATAATACCGGAGACATACAAATCCGCATCGAAGAAATTGTTTCCCCATCCAAACCCGCCTTCGTAGTCAACGCCATGTTGAACACCAACCTCTGTGAAGGTTCCGTCACCATCATTACGAAGTAATCGACTCTGGGTGTAGCGATCTGTGATGTGTATATCCAAATCCAAATCACCATCAAAATCACCGACAGCAAGACCCATTGCATCCAGTGCCAGATTGGTTCCTGTTTCAGCGCCAACCTCTGTGAAGGTGCTATCGCCATTGTTTCGATACATCTCATTTACATCATAAAAATCATTGGCCAAGTAAAGGTCAAGCAAACCATCATTGTTATAATCAATTGCAACGGCATGAAAAGTCGCTTTGAGGCTGTCACTGATGTTAGACTGAACAGAAATATCTTGAAAAAAGTGATTAGAATCTTGAAAGAAGAGCTTATTGGGAATGTTATAACTATACCCGCTAACAAAAAGATCGAGTAAACCGTCATTGTTAAAATCAGCAAATACAGCACCTTCTCTAAAGCCATTGTTTAAAACCTGAAGCCCCGCATTATTTGTTTCAATGGTTTGGTTGAATGCGCTGTCAGACTTTAGAAGATGAGTGCCTCCCAATTCTCTCATGAAATACAGGTCGAGGAATCCGTCATTATTGTAGTCAATCCATGAAACGTAATTTTCATGATAATATCCTGGTAATCCAATTCCGGTTAGTTTAAACGTCCCAAAATAATTTTTGTAAAAAGACATTGTTCCAGAGGGATCATCACAAAGGCTGATGTCGTCCCACCCGTCTTGATCAAAATCTCTAAAAGACAGACCTGAACCGTACACCGGAAAAAAACTATAGGTTGAATTTATGCCAACTTCTTCAGAAACCAATTCGAAAGCTGGTTGGGCAGTACCAACATTTTGTAAGATAAAAATGAATCCAAAGATGAACGATATACCTTTCAATTTCGATAAAGCTTATTTATGAATAGATCAAATATACGTTTAGCGCGATAAACCAAGGCGTTAAATTTTACGATAGTTAGCTATAGGTAAGAAACCAAGCTGAAAATGAATGGCTTGTATTTCAAATCTTATATCGTTAAATTTGCACCAACAATATCTCTATTTAGACAAAATCTAAATAGATAAAACAAATTGAGAAACAAACTGTTCAATACGCAATGATCAAAGTTAGTGACAACGCAAAAAATCAGGTGCTCAAATTGAAATCCGATCAACAGGTTGATCAGGGTGCGTTTATTCGTGTAGGAGTGAAGGGAGGCGGCTGTTCTGGATTGACATACATGATGGATTTTGACACCGAACTCAAAGATGAAGACAAGGTGTTTGAGGACAAAGGTGTTAAGATCGTGGTTGACAAGAAAAGTTTTCTCTACCTGGTTGGCACTGAACTTGATTTTGCTGGTGGGCTAAACGGCAAAGGCTTCTCATTCATCAACCCAAACGCCAACCGCACTTGTGGTTGTGGGGAGAGTTTTTCAATTTGATACATTCAATTTAAGAGGCGAAATGGCATATACTGAAGCAGAATTAGCGAAGGAGCTGAAAGGCAAGAAATACGAGTTTGGGTTTGTATCCAACTTTGAATCAGATAAAGCCCCGATTGGGCTTAGCGAGGATATTATTCGATTGATTTCAGCCAAAAAGAATGAACCGGAGTGGATGCTTGAATATCGATTGAATGCCTACAGGGTTTGGTTGGAAATGACAGAGCCAAAGTGGGCACACATTCATTATCCAAAGGTTGACTTCCAAAATATATATTATTACTCGGCACCTAAAACCAAAAAGAAGCTTAACAGCCTTGATGAAGTTGATCCGGAACTTAAGAGTATGTACGAAAAACTCGGTATCAGCACAGAAGAACAGAAAAGATTAGCTGGTGTGGCGGTGGACGTGGTGGTAGATAGCGTAAGTGTTGAAACTTCTTTTAAAGAAAAGTTGGGCGAATTGGGTATTATTTTTTGCTCTTTTTCTGAAGCAGTGCAAGAACATCCGGAAATGGTCAGAAAATACCTTGGAACAGTGGTGCCTTCCAACGATAATTTTTATGCCGCTTTAAACTCCGCGGTGTTTACCGATGGCTCTTTCTGCTACATTCCCAAAGGTGTGCGCTGTCCGATGGAGTTGAGTACTTATTTTCGAATTAACGAAGCACAAACTGGTCAGTTTGAACGCACCTTGGTTGTGGCGGATTCGGGTAGTTATGTTAGCTATTTAGAAGGGTGCACTGCTCCAATGAGGGATGAAAATCAACTTCACGCTGCCGTAGTTGAGCTTGTAGCTTTGGATGATGCTGAAATTAAATACAGCACTGTCCAAAACTGGTATCCAGGAAACGAAGAAGGAAAAGGAGGGATTTACAATTTTGTTACCAAGCGTGGATTGTGTGAGGGTAACCATTCCAAAATAAGTTGGACCCAGGTTGAAACCGGCTCTGCTATCACTTGGAAATATCCAAGTTGCATACTAAAAGGGGATCATTCAGTTGGTGAATTTTATTCAGTTGCGGTAACCAATAATTATCAGCAAGCAGACACCGGCACCAAAATGCTTCACATTGGAAAAAATACCAAAAGCACGATCATTTCCAAAGGCATTTCGGCCGGAAAAAGCAATAATAGCTATCGCGGTTTGGTGAAAGTTTTACCAAAGGCGATTAACGCACGAAATTTTAGCCAGTGCGATTCGTTGTTGTTAGGTAGCGAATGTGGGGCGCATACCTTCCCTTACATAGAAGCTCAAAACAAATCTTCCATCATTGAACATGAGGCAACCACCTCCAAGATCGGGGAAGATCAAATTTTTTACTGCCTTCAAAGAGGCATTGATGAAGAAAAAGCCATCAGTCTGATTGTTAATGGATACGCCAAGGAAGTGCTCAATAAATTGCCCATGGAATTTGCAATTGAAGCTCAAAAATTACTGAGTATTTCCCTCGAGGGAAGTGTGGGGTAAAATGCATTTGTTCCGTAAATATCAACACCTTAGCTGGTTACTCCTGTTTATTCCAATTTATTTATTTCTTTTTTTGAAATTGGGAAGTGCGCATATTCGCCTATGGGATGAGGGCTGGTTTGTTGTGCATGCCATCGAAATGATGAAGGAAGGAAGTTGGTTTGTGAGCTATTTTGATGGGCAACCGAGCATAACTTCATCAAAGCCACCCCTGCAAACATGGTTACAAATTGCATCGTTAAAAATGTTTGGAATCAGTGAGTTAGCAGTTCGTTTGCCCAGTGCCATCGCCTCTTCGTTATCGGTTTTAATGCTGTTTTTTTTTACTGGCAGAAAGCTGGGTCAACCGATGGCGTGGCTAACCTCGATGATTTTGCTTACCTCTATCGGTTTTATAGGTTTTCATACTTCCCGAGGTGCTGAGGCAGATGCCTTACTGACATTAACACTAGTTGCTCAAGCCATTTTCTTTTTTCAATTTGTGCAAACAAGAGAATGGCGTTGGTTGTTTTTAGCGATGACCTCTATCGGTGTAGCGTTTTGGGTGAAATCGGTTGCAGCTTTTCTGTTTTTGCCCGGCTTCGCGGTTTATTCATTGCTTTTTTCAAGAGATACGATTTTAATCATGCTAAAATCCTGGCAGTTTTATGTAGGTATTGCTACAGTGGTAGCAATAATTGGGAGTTATCTGTTGTTGCGCGAAAACGCTCAGCCGGGATATTTAGCCATGTTTTTTAAATCAAACGTAGGAAGATATACCTCATCAGTGGGTCACGATCAACCTTGGGATTTTTATATTAGGAATATGCTTGATGGTCGCTACATGTGGTGGATGCCTTTTGCTTTTTTGGGGTTTTTACTTGCATTCACTGAATTATCAGAAGTGAAATCCTGGGTTGTGTTTTCCAGTATCATTGCTCTTAGCTTTTTGATATTTATTGGTTTTTCAAAGTCTAAATTAGTCTGGTATGATATGCCGTTTTACCCGATGGCTGCTGTTTCAGCAGCTTATGCAATCAAATATTTTACCTATAACCTTCAAGGTCTTAGGCGTATAGCATTGCTGCTTTTACTTTTTACTTTTCCTGTCTATCAAATGTTTGCGCATACTCAGGCAAACCGTTTGAGACTTCAAGAAATGGAATTTGAAGCGCAAGAAATTTTCTTGGCAAACGCTTATCGTGAAAGGAAAGAGATGGATAATACCATTGTAGTTCACGATCATTTTCATGGGGCATTATTGTTCTATAAGCATAAGTTTGAGCAGGTGGGGGATGATTTGATATTGACAAACTCACTCGATTCAGTAGAAAAAGGGGCTAAAGTGTTGATTAAAGATCCAAGCCTCATTGATGAGCTAATGGAACAATGGAAGGCAGATAGCATTGATTCCTGCCGCGATGCGGTGTTGTACAAAATAAAAGGAGCAAAAAATAACAGTCAAAAAACAAACGAATGACAGATTTTTTAAAAATAAAAAACTTGAAAGCCTCGATTGAAGGTAATCAGATTTTAAAGGGAATAAACCTGGAAGTAAAGCCGGGCGAAGTACATGCCATCATGGGACCCAACGGAAGCGGAAAAAGCACGTTGAGCTCTGTATTGGCCGGACGAGAAGAATATGAGGTAGAGGCAGATGAAGTGAAATACCTCGACCAGAACCTTTTGGATTTAGCTCCTGAAGAGCGTGCTCGTGAGGGACTGTTTCTCGCATTTCAATATCCGGTTGAGATTCCTGGGGTGAGCAATATAAACTTTCTGAAAGCTGCGATTAATGCCAAGCGCAAGCACGAAGGCAAAGAGGATATTTCAGCCAAAGAATTCATGATGCTTGTAAAGGAAAAACAGGCGTTGGTTGAGTTGAAGCAATCATTAGCAAACCGTTCTGTAAACGAAGGCTTTTCAGGAGGAGAAAAAAAGAGAAATGAGATTTTTCAGATGGCCATGCTGAATCCGCGCTTGGGTATTTTAGATGAAACAGATTCAGGCCTGGATATCGATGCCCTGAAAATCGTGGCCAATGGCGTAAATAAGCTCAGAAATGATGAAACCTCTTTCATTGTAATAACGCATTATCAGCGCCTTTTAGAATACATTGTTCCGGATTTCGTGCATGTGCTTTACGATGGTCGAATCGTGAAGTCAGGCAATAAAGATTTAGCCATAGAGTTGGAAGAAAAGGGCTACGATTGGATTTCAGATGAACTAGAAACAGCTTAAACAAACACTATATGTCAGATAAGCAAAGCTTTCTTAACCAGTTTGATCATATTTCAGCATTGTTGCCATTACAAGGTGCTGCAAGAGCGGTTATACACAACGGCATGGAGTTTCCTACTTCACGAGACGAATATTGGAAATATACACGGGTCAACAACATCCTAAACGGTGATTACAGCCAAAATCCTGAAATCCTGCATGATGCTTCAGCCTATAAACTTGAAGGTATCGATGCCATTCACCTGGTATTTGTCAATGGAATTTTCGTTTCTGATTTGTCTGACCAGTCTTTGCCTAACGGTCTGGAAGTAAGTAGTATTTCAGCTACAGAAGGAGATCGGAAGCACTTGATGCTTGAGCATTTAGATCAATATATCGAGAAGAAAATGAATGCATTTAGTGTGCTTAACACCAGCTATTTTAAAGATGGGTCATTTTTGACAGTTGCAGATAATGTGGTGATTGAAAAGCCAGTTGTTTTACTTCATATTTCTACTGGAGAAAATCAGGCCAGCAACGTAAGAAACCTCATTCATATTGGAAAAAACGCAGGCATTGAACTGATCTCTCAGTTTGAAGGTCATGAAAACGATGGAAGCTTTACCAATGTAGTGTCTGAAATCATTGTGGGTGAAAATGCCCATGCCTCTTTCCATTTATTGCAAAATGAGGGTGTCGCGAGCTCGCAGATCAATAGCACGCAGGTGGTTCAAAAAAGAGACAGTAGTTTTTCTGTTGTTACGTTAACTAAAACAGGCAATTTGATAAGAAACAATCTGAACTTCAGCATAACAGAGCAAGGATGTGAAAGCAATATGTACGGGGTGTATTTCACAAGTGGAAAACAACACGTAGATAACCACACTTATGCCGATCATCAGATGCCGAATTGTAACAGCAATGAATTATACAAAGGGGTGATGACTGATAGGTCAACGGGAGTTTTTAATGGTAAAATCATGGTGCATAAAGATGCCCAACAGACCAATGCATTTCAGAGTAATCAAAATATCTTGCTCACCGACACAGCAACCATCAACACCAAACCAGAGTTGGAAATCTATGCTGATGATGTAAAATGCTCACATGGATGTACTATTGGTCAATTAGATGAAGAAGCAATGTTTTACTTGCAAAGTCGAGGTTTGGGCAGAGATGCTGCAACAAACCTACTTATT
>JBBDRU010000201.1:0-5622 GCA_040905305.1 Salibacteraceae bacterium
TCCTGATAAGCGATTCAAACAAGTATTGATCGCTAAAAATTTGCACGGATATCACAATCTGGCAAAACTATGTTCGGTTGGCTTTATTGAAGGATACTATGCGGGGCTTCCACGAGTAGGAAAAGAGGTTATTGAAACTTACAAAGAAGACTTAATCTGCACCACAGGTGGCTTAGAAGGTGAAATACCAAATCTCATTCTAAATATTGGAGAACAGCAAGCTGAAGAAGCTTTTCAATATTGGCATCAGCTTTTTGCAGATGACTTCTATGTGCAATTAATGCGGCATGATCTGGAAGAAGAAAATCGCGTAAATCAGGTCTTGCTGCGCTTTTGCGAAAAATATAATGTAAAGTATTTTGCTGCCAACGATGTTTATTACCAGTCAAAATCAGATGCTAACGCACATGACATTTTGCTTTGTGTTAAAGACGGTGTTCAGCAAGACTTACCAATAGGGAGAGGAAGAGGGTTTCGATATGGCATGCCTAATCAGGAATTTTACTTTAAGAACCAAGAAGAGATGAAAGAATTGTTTCAGGATTTGCCTGAAGCAATCACAACCATTGCTGAGATTACGGATAAAATCGAAGAATTCAGCTTGGGCAGGGACATATTGCTTCCCAAATTCGAAATTCCTGAGGAGTTTGAAGGGGAAAATGAATTCTTGCGACATTTGACTTATGAGGGCGCCAAGCAAAAATTTGGCGAGCTCACTGATGAAATCAAAGAACGCCTTGATTTTGAGCTGAAAGTGATCAAAGACATGGGTTTTCCAGGTTACTTTCTTATCGTTCAAGATTTCACCACTGAAGCTCGCAAGCGAGGCGTATGGGTTGGTCCTGGTCGTGGATCTGCCGCAGGTTCTGCTGTGGCCTATGCTATTGGCATCACCAACATTGACCCCATAAAATACAAATTACTCTTTGAGCGATTCCTCAATCCCGAGCGGGTGACCATGCCCGATATCGATATCGATTTTGATGATGAAGGACGCGACAAGATCATTGATTATGTGGTCAAAAAATATGGTCAAACACAAGTTGCCCAAATCATTACTTATGGCACAATGGCGGCAAAATCAAGCATCCGGGATGTAGCTCGCGTTATGGATTTGCCGCTTATGGAAGCAGATCGGATAGCAAAATTAGTACCTGATTTAAAAAAGTTTAAACACATTTTCGGTCGAGATGAAAAGGAGTTAAAAAAGGAATTTAATGGTGACGACCTGACCAATGTTCAACAACTCATTCAAATCAGCGAACAAGAAACCGAACAGGGAAAAATACTCAACCAGGCGAGAAAACTGGAAGGTTCTGTTCGAAACACCGGTATTCACGCTTGTGGGGTGATCATCACCCCAGAAGACATTCGCGAGTTTATTCCTGTGGCTACGGCCAAAGACTCCGATTTATTGGTAACACAATTTGATAACAGTGTTGTTGAAAGTGCCGGACTCTTAAAAATGGATTTTTTGGGTTTAAAAACCCTTACCATCATGAAGGATGCGATAAATCTGGTCAAAGAAAAGCATGATGTTGATATTAATCCCGATACCATCCCATTAGATGACGAAAAGACCTTCGAGCTGTATCAAAGGGGCGAAACGAACGGAACTTTTCAATTTGAATCGGTAGGAATGCAAAAAAACCTTCGATTGTTGAAGCCAAACAACATTGAAGACCTCATTGCAATGAATGCGCTTTACCGCCCGGGTCCACTGCAGTTCATTGAAAGTTTCATAAAGAGAAAGCATGGTAAAGAAAATGTGGATTACCCGCATGAATTGTTAGAACCGATTCTAAAAGACACCTATGGAATCATGGTCTATCAAGAGCAAATCATGCAAACCGCGCAAATTTTAGCAGGGTATTCACTGGGAGCTGCAGATATCTTGAGACGCGCTATGGGTAAGAAAAAAATGGACGTGATGGAAGAGCAGCGCGTTATTTTTAGGGATGGTTGTGATAAACACAATAGTATTCCGGCTGAAAAAGCAGATAACATCTTTGATGTGATGATGAAATTTGCGGAGTATGGGTTTAACCGCTCCCACTCAGCAGCATATTCGCTGGTTGCTTTTCAAACGGCCTACCTCAAAGCTAACTACCCGGCAGAATACATGGCATCTGTACTGACCAACAACATGAACGACATCAAAAAAGTGAGGTTTTTCATGGAAGAGTGTCAGCGCATGGGGCTAGCAGTTTTGGGTCCAGATGTTAATGAGAGTGCATACAAATTTGCCGTAAATAACAAAGGAGAGATACGGTTTGGAATGGGTGCCATCAAAGGAGTTGGAGAAGCAGCCGTGGAACACATCGTAAACGAAAGGAAGGAAAATGGAACGTTTCAATCCATTTTTGAATTCGCATCTCGACTAGACTTAAGAACAGTGAACAAAAAGAATTTTGAAGGTCTGGCCGTAGCTGGTTCTTTCGATTGTTTCGAAGGGATTCACCGCGCGCAATATTTCGCCTCAGATGAAAAAGGACAAACTTTGATCGAAAAAGCCATCCGATATGGCAATGCATTAAGGGAAGCTGAAAACTCTGCACAAGGGTCGTTGTTTGGAGAAACCGATGAAGCTGAAATTCCTGAACCTCCAATTCCTGAAACCGAACCATGGGATACACTGACTCAATTGAATAAAGAAAAAGAAGTTGTTGGTGTATATATTTCAGGTCATCCGTTAGACGATTTCAAATTCGAGATCCGAAACTTTGGTAATGCCACAACGGCAGACTTACATGATTTGCCCGCTCTTAAACAGCGCAAGGAAACTCGCGTAGCTGGGATCATTACTTCAGCGGAACACCTAACATCCAGAGCCGGATCGCCTTATGGGCGGTTTGTCTTGGAGGATTATGACGGTTCCTACGAGTTTGGTGTGTTCAAAGACGATTACCTGGGGTTTAGAAATTACATCAATAAGGATTGGTTTGTATTACTGCATTTAGCAGTTGGTGGTTGGTTTGATAAGCGGACGAAACAGGAGGTGCACAGGCTAGGTGTTAAAAACATTGAGATGTTGTCAGATTTAAGAGTCAAACGCGTCAAAAGCCTTCAAATAGATGTTCAGTTAGACACCATCGATGAAGCTTTGATAAATGAAATCAAAAAGCTATGCAGTAAAAACAAAGGGAAAACGCCCATAGAGATCAACGTGCATGACAACGGAACCATTGTAGAAATGGCGAGCAGATCAGTTCGAGTGGAGCTCAGTCGCGAATTCACTAATCAACTCGAAAAAATGGATCAATTGTCCTGGAAAATCAAGAAAGTATGACAGATTGTCGATAAGGAGTGAATGGTCGAGAATTTGATTTAGTAAATTTGTTTTGGAAACAACACATGAATAAGTAAACAATCATAATAAGTAATAATGGCATTAGAATTAACAGACAGCAATTTTGAAGTAGAAGCTTTAAACTCAGATAAACCGGTAATGGTTGACTTTTGGGCAGAATGGTGCGGCCCTTGCCGCATGGTAGGACCAATTGTTGAAGAAGTTTCAAAAGAATACGGTGATAAAGCAGTTATTGGAAAAGTCAATGTTGACTTGAACCCAGAGGTTGCTCAGAAATACGGAATCAGAAGTATTCCAACGATTTTATTTTTTAAAAATGGCGAAATCGTAGATCGGCAAGTTGGTGCAGTGCCGAAAGCAACTCTGGTTAAAAAACTTGAGGCTCAGCTTTAGTATCAGCTATCAAAAGCATATAGAATCCCCGAGGTGTGCCTTGGGGTTTTTTGTGCCTCAAAAAATATTTTACCATCGCTTCTTCGTAATATCGCAGTATGCCCATTGATCATTTTCAAGCACAGCGTTTTGGTCGCTTAGAATTGCTTGCCAAACAAGCAGTTGAGGGATTCATAACCGGTTTACACAAAAGCCCTTATCATGGCTTTTCAGTGGAATTTGCAGAACATCAGGCATACAATACCGGTGAAAGCACCCGTCATATCGATTGGAAGCTTTATGGCCGAACGGACAAAATGTTTGTAAAGCGCTTTGAAGAAGAAACCAACCTGAGGTGTCAAATCTGTATCGACCAATCAGGCTCCATGTTTTACCCTAAGGTTGAAAATGATAAATCACTAAATAAAGTAAGGTTCTCAATTCAGGCATCGGCTGCATTGATCTATTTAATGCGATCTCAGCGTGATGCGGTAGGTGTGAGTCTTTTTAGCGATGGATTGGAATGGTCTTCACCCGTTAAAAGTTCATCTGTTCATCATAACTTTCTATTCAACCAGCTGGAAGAGCTCTATGACAAAACAGAAGGCTCAGGCCATTCCAATATCATCGAATCATTACATGCTATTGCCGAAAAAGTTCATAAACGCTCACTGGTAGTTATATTCAGTGACTTTTTGGATGAACTCTACAGAGACGGAAGCGATCAAACAAAGCTTTTCGAAGCTTTGCAGCACCTCCGATACAATAAACACGAAGTAGTTTTATTCCATGTTTTTGATAAAAGAACTGAAGTTGATTTGGATCTGGGAAACCAACCGCACACCTTCATCGACATGGAAACCGGTGAAAAAGTGAAAGTCCGCCCCAATGAAGTGAAGCAAAGCTATCATCAAGAGCGTAGGCGAATGATTGACGAAGTAAAGCTAAAATGCAGGCAATTCAACATAGATTGGATTGAAACCGATATTTCGGAAGGATTCAAACGAGTGCTAGATCGTTTTTTGGCAAAACGCGCAAGAATGGTATAAGAGCAACTAGTTCGCTTGATTCATCAATTTTAGCATCCCAAGTAAATAACTTTCCATTCCAAACCCTGAAATACAACCCACACAATGCTTTCCTAAGTAGGAAACGTGCCGATAGTCTTCTCTTGAAAAGATATTACTCATGTGCACTTCAATAACCGGACAATCGATCGCAGCAACAGCATCAGCAATGGCTACAGAAGTATGAGTGTAACCACCAGCATTGAGCAACACTCCCCTCACCTGCTTATCAGCACCACAATCATGAAGAATGTTTATCAACTCACCTTCCACATTCGATTGCTTGTAAATCAATTCGATTTGTGGGAAACCGCCTTTCAACTCTCGAACAAATGTTTCAAAGTCTTTATCACCATAAACCTCTTTCTCACGCTTGCCTGTTAGGTTGAGGTTAGGGCCGTTTATGATTATAATTTTCATCCTACGAATTTAAGGAGCAATCTTCAACAATGACACTTGAAAACAAAGCTTTCAAGACAGTTTAACAAAGCAAAATTATCAGCACTTTCATTCCCTATGTGGGAAACGTACAAAAAAGGGTTTAGTGCCTATTTACGTCTGGAGCGTTCGCTTTCAAAAAACAGCATTGATGCTTATTTGAGCGATGTGGAAAAGCTCGTCTCATTCCTTAATTCAACCTCACAACTAAAACACCCTAACCAGATAGACCCCAACACATTAAATCAATTTGTTTCCTGGATAAATGAACTAGGTTTGGCAACCTATAGTCAAGCTAGAATCATCAGTGGCATCAAAGCGTTTTTCAAATTTTTGGTACTGGATGAGGTCTTAAAAGAGGATCCATCAGAACAACTGGAATCACCAAAACTGGGACGAAAATTGCCTGACACGCTCAACAATGCTGAAGTTGAA
>JBBDRU010000202.1:0-5606 GCA_040905305.1 Salibacteraceae bacterium
TCTGCTTTCAACAAACGTAGCGTCAGTCTGAGGTGTGGATGCGGAGCAGAGACAGTCTCGAAGACGAGCGGGTTTTATAATGTTTACTTCCGTATCCGCTTTGTCTTCGAGACTCGCTTCCTTCGTCAGCGATCTCAGGAAGACACCTACGTTTTATTGTAACTTGAAAAGTTTTCGATCCATAGTTTAATGTTGGCGTTATGCTAAAGCATGAGACAGAACGAAGAAGATAGAGTGGAATTGTAAAACACTAAAAAGCCTTGCGCGAAGGCAAGGCTTTCAATCTTAAAGACTAAGGGTGGAAGATGGGTCTCGAACCCACGACCTCCTGAACCACAATCAGGCGCTCTAACCAACTGAGCTACAACCACCATTTCAAAACCATATTTGAAAAGAAATATGCTTTTCAAAAAGGGATGCGAAAATAAAAGTTAAGCGTTACATACAATAACTCTCTATAAAATTTTGAAGACTAATTTTGAAGGAGATTATAAAAGCACGAAATGGAAGATGATAGATTGAACCTAAAAGTAGAGGGAATGACTTGCAACCACTGTGCTTCCACTGTTTCCGGAATCATTAAACAAGAAGGTGGTGAAGAAATCCATGTAGATTACCTAATGGGTGAAGCCAATTTTGATCTTAGAAACACTCAAAAAATGGAGCGTATTCTAAAACGGCTTAAAGATGCTGGCTATAAAGCCCAACCAGAGTCGGATCAAAATGAAGTTAAAAAAGGTTTTAGCAGTATTGAAAAAAAGTTCCTTTTTACGCTTCCCTTTTCACTGATTCTCTTCATGCACATGTTTGTGCCACATGATTGGTGGTTAAACAAGCCGTTGGTGCAATTAGGCTTTTGCCTTCCAGTTTATTTCATGGGGGTTTATCATTTTGGAAAAAGCACACTTGAGTCGATCAAAAGCGGAAACATCAATATGGATGTTTTGATTTTATTGGGTTCATCCAGCGCGTTTTTCTACAGTTTATATGGCACAATTGCTCATCCGGGCAACCATGCCTTCCTTTTTTATGAAACCACTTCAACCATAATTACGCTTGTATTGCTAGGCTATGTGATCGAACACCGAGCTGTGAAACGCACCACTTCAACACTACGCGAATTATTTAAAGCCAAACCCGAAAAAGCAAAAAAACTGATTCAAAATGGCTTAAACCAGGATTTGAAAGTGGTAAACGCGTCAAGCTTAAAGCCAGATGACATTGTATTGATCAACGCAGGCGATCGCGCTCCGGCTGATGGTGTATTGATTCACGGAAACATCACCGTTGACGAAGCCATGCTTACGGGTGAAGCGGAAGAGATAAACAAGCAAAAAGGGGATGAAATCTTATCGGGGAGCGTAGTCATTGATGGCAATGGAACGCTCAAAGTTGAACGTGCAGGCAGTGAAAGCACCATCGGGCAAATTGTGGAATTGGTGAAAAAAAGCCGCTCTGATAAACCTGCTGTTCAAAAGCTTGCAGATCGCATCAGCAGTTGGTTTGTACCGGTCATCATCGGAATTGCTTTGCTGGCATTTGCCTTAAACTTTTGGGTGCTAAATATAGACTTAGGGAATTCCATTTTACGGAGCGTGGCGGTATTGGTGATCGCCTGTCCGTGCGCAATGGGATTGGCCACCCCAACGGCCGTAAGCGTTGGTTTAGGCCTGGCCGCAAAACTGGGCATCATCGTGAAACGCGCCTCTGTTTTTGAGGAACTAAACGCCATCGACACCTTTGTGTTTGATAAAACCGGAACGCTGACCACGGGCAAACTCGAAATAATTCTTTCCGACAGCGACCCGGACGTTGATCAAGAGTTGGTTTGGCGATTGATCAAAACACTGGAAACACGATCTAATCATCCATTGTCTGCAAGCTTTCTGAAGCTGACTGAGCACCTTGAAGAAGTAGAAATGTCAGACATAGAAGAAGTGAAAGGCAAGGGACTAAAAGGCACATATCAGGGAAAAACAGTAAGTTTAGGAAAATCAGGGTTTTCCGATGCCGAAAATCCATTTGAAAACGGTGATTTATACCTAGCACTGGGCGATAAAGTAATAGCGGTATTTTCGGTTAAAGATGCGTTAAAAGAGGATGCTCAGGGTATGATTCAAAAATTGCAGCGAACAGGGAAGCATGTTTCATTGCTAAGTGGTGATCGGCAGGAAAAAACAGCTGAAATTGCACGTGTGTTAGGAATCAAAACTTTTAAAGGAGACCAATTGCCCGAAGACAAACTCAGAGCTCTGGAAGAATTAAAAACGAAGCATAAAGTGGCCATGGTGGGTGATGGAATAAATGATTCGCCAGCATTGGCCAAAGCCGATGTTGGAATAAGCATCGGAAACGCAAATGCTTTAGCAGGAGAAAGCGCCAAGGTGGTCATTATCGGATCGAAACTTCAGTTGATTACCCACCTCAATACCATCAGCAAGAAAGTAGTATCAACAATCAAGCAAAATTTATTTTGGGCATTTTCCTATAACCTGGTTGCCATACCACTTGCCGCATTAGGTTACCTCGATCCGATGCTGGCGGCCCTTTCAATGGCGTTTAGTGATGTGATAGTCATAGGGAATTCATTAAGATTGCGCATGGTTTTACCAAAATCTGTTCGTTGAAATATGCCCTTTTCATATCGGCAGGCATAGGGAATGCGCTACTGTTGATTCCATTGATAAAGGAATTGAAGAAAACCGGAAGCATCGTGGTGATCAGCACTTCTCCTTTTGGTTCGCATCGCATTTTTGATGGCTTTGAAAACAACCTCTTTGAGGGCGTCACCATATTGGAGTCAACCGTTGAGCGCATAAAGCAAACGGCTAATTTCAAACGAAGGTTTGATGTAGCTTACCTTGATTTTTTTTCCTCTAATCGGAAAAACCTCATTTTAGCGCATACTAATAGTAAGCGTATCATCACCAATTTTATTCCTGATCGCTTTCCTTCCATTTTTCAGCAAAGGATTCTGCAACATCCATCCGATGTTGACCTTCATGAAAGCACACGCTATTTGCGTTATGTGATCGAAGACTTCAAAGACGAGCAATTAAACGAGGAACTTTTTAAGTTAACCCCAAA
The DNA here is from genome assembly GCA_040905305.1 of Salibacteraceae bacterium. Classification (GTDB taxonomy): domain Bacteria; phylum Bacteroidota; class Bacteroidia; order Flavobacteriales_G; family Salibacteraceae; genus SHAN690. The sequence continues at coordinate 3,088 of JBBDRU010000202.1, forward strand.
ACAAACGGCTCCGATTTCTGAAAAACCTTATATAACCCTTCAACCCGGTAGTGGAAACAACCTTGCACCATGGAAAACGCTTCAGTTAGATAAGTGGTTGAAAGTTATTCACCACATCATTGAGCATTATCCTGACTTGAATATCGTAGTGATGGGGGATGACGCTGAAGTTGACATTTCAGAGCGCTTGCCTCAACATCCAAACGTGATCAACGCGATTGGGGTGACAGCACTCTCAGATTTACCGGGCATTATGAGCAAGGCCGTTTTGCATTTAGGAGGAGATAGCGCTTTGATGCATTTGGCCGGAGTAACCGGGGTGCCATCTATTTCGGTTTGGGGCGGCAGCGACCCGCGATTTTATGGTTGGCATTTAATCCATCCTGAAAAGCACCACATCATTCATAAAAATTTAGAATGCGGTCCATGCAGCAGATGGCTTAAGCCAAATACATCCAAAGTAGAATTGCCATCGCTTTGTCCTGATTTTAAATGTTTGCGCACGATCTCCGTGAAAGACATCACGCAAGTTATTGATGAAAAGCTAACCCATTGATTAAAAACATACTTCATACGCTTGGCAGTAGGCTCATCGTCTCCTTGCTCAATTTGCTTTTGCTTTTCATCACTACAAAACTGATGGGGGCTGAAAACAAAGGAGAGATCAGCTTATTGATTTTAAATGTTTCCCTGGCTTCAATTTTCAGCGGGCTCTTTGGTGGGCCTTCTTTGGTTTATCTGATTCCTCGGTTTCCGTTCAAGACACTGTTTTCGCTTAACTATGGATGGAGCCTGATCACTTCATTATTGATGACCTTGTTGATCATCATCGGTTTTCTTCCTTCTACCACAGCACCAAACATGTTTTTCGCGATAGCCCTGTTGGAATGTCTGGTTTCGGTGAACATGATGATTTTGCTCGGACGAAACAAGATTACCCGACACAACCTGTTGCTCATCATAAAATCGATCATATTGGTGGGGACGCTCAGTGCATTGCATTTGAATGGTGAGCTTCTCGATTATGATTTGTTTGAGAAGGCATACTTCGCATCGATGAGTATCGTATTTATTGTTTCATTGGCGATGATCGCCCGATCTACAAAAAGCAATGAATCATTTGGAAAAAGTTTGCAGCAAACCGCCCGCGAAAGCTTAAGCTTTGGTTTTTTAGTGCAAAGTGGGAACATAGCTCAATTACTCAACTACCGACTTAGTTTTTACTTTTTAGAATTACTGATTCACCCTCCAGCCCAGGCGCTGATAAGAATTGGTATTTACAGCGCCACCCTCCAAATTGCCGAAGCACTTTGGCAGTTTGCCCGCAGCGTGAGCACTGTTCAGTATGCTGCTGTATCAAATATGGAAAACAAGTCCGAGGGGTTGAGCGTTTCCCTCCGTCTGGGGAAACTAAATTATTCCGTTACGATTATTGGCATTTTACTGTTATTGATTCCGGGCGAGTCGTTTTACAGTTCATTGCTAGGCGGTGAATTTGGCGAAGTAAAAACACACCTTTATTTTCTTGCTCCCGGTATTGTTGCGCTGAGCCTATCAAATGCGTTCAGTCATTATTTTGCGGGAGTCGGGCTTCACCGATTCAATACGCAGTCATCTGTTTTCGGATTGATTTTGAGTGTTATATTGGGGTATTTCGCCATTCTCGAATACGGCACTCTAGGGGCTGCCGCTGTGGCCAGTTTGGTCTATGTGAGTCAGACGCTTTATCAATTCATCATGCTTCAAAAGCAAGATAATGTGAAATGGAATGCGCTAATGTTGCAGAAAAAAGATATCAAAGCTTTTTCAAAACTGTGGCAAAATCGGTTTTAGAGCAAATCTGACAATTCGGAAACACCAATAGGCCGTTCACAAACAAAACCTTCACCTACTTCCCGATCGATGTACCTGCCAAAGTTTTGAGCACGTCCTTTGAGCACTTCAAGAAAAGCTTTGGAAGAAATACTGGATTCCGGTTCATCACTTTCGGGATTATAAAACTGAGAAGAATAAGCCAGTATGCTGTCCATTTTTCGATCCCAATAGCCTGTGATATCCACTACAATATCGGGTTCCATAAAGTAGTCCTGAATGTAATGCAACGTCAATTTCGGTCGCCATGCCTCTTGCTCCACTCCATTCCATTTGGTTTTAACCTTGCGCAGACCAGATAAAAAGCATGCCTTTTTTTCCAATTCAGCACTTCTTCCATGATCAGGGTGTCGATCTCTTATAGCATTGAGCAAAACTATGTCGGGTTGGCAAGCACGAATAACTTCTATTATTTTTTTTTGAGCGTCTTCATCATCCACAAAAAACCCATCCTTCAATCCTATATTTACCCTAAACCGGGCTCCGATAATTTTTCGAGCTACTTCGGCTTCTTTCAAGCGCAGCGCACCGCTGCCACGGGTTCCCAGCTCTCCTTGGGTTAGGTCAAGCAAACCGATTATTTTTCCTCCATCTATGCTTTTCATCAATGCACCGCTGCAACTCAATTCTACATCATCGGGATGAAC
>JBBDRU010000203.1:0-5588 GCA_040905305.1 Salibacteraceae bacterium
TTTCAGTTTTCTGGTCATCAAGCTGAGCTGATAGCGCCAAAACATTTTGACGCCAATGCAGCATTTCTGATAGTTCATGTATTCCGGTTTGTTTGAATTCAACTTCAGAAAAATCATTGGCAGCAAGTTCTTTTGCAAGCTTTTCACGTCCTTTTTGCGTAGAGGATCGATTGACGCGTTGAAAAAGAGATCGATCACCGAACAGATCAAGATCTTCTGCAAACAAATGACTTGGATCACGAAATTGATTTCCCGCATCAAATGCAGAAAAGTCCCCATCTAAATAAGCTAATTCGCCCTGATTTATTCTTATTAAAGCCTTGGTATGCCTCAATCGATATCTAAGTCTTCCATGTTTAACCACCATGATCACAAACAGCACCAAGCTGGAGAAAAAGGCCATCCATAAAATCAAAGAAGGATACATCAAGGCAAAAAACACACAGACCACCATAGCAATACCTGTTATTAACCTAATGAACACATAAAGATCATCACTCTTTTTTAGCTCTTTATGTTCCTTTTTTAGTTGCACCAATATAGCTTGATAATTCTCTTGTGGATTCATGCTTCAAATAAGGGTAAAAAGGTTGACAAAAGACATTACAATTGGTATATACCGTAAAAAAGGAGGATTAATGGCGTTTAAAGCCTATAAATTATAGATGATTACACAACCAAATGAACTATTATTCGACTTAGAAATATACCTTTAGACCCAACTTGATACAATGAATCAATTACAGATTAAATTTTACGTGTTGGTTTTGGCTTGCTTCAACGTTATTAGCGCTTTAGCCCAAACTCCTAACTTACTTGATAATCCAAGTTTTGAAAACTATGTGAACTGTCCTTTTGGATTAGGAGATATAAATGACGCCTATTGGGATAAAGCACCGTTCCACACTGGTTCTAGCGACTATTTTAATGCTTGCTCTGCTTCTGGTGCTTCTGGTGTTCCCAACAACACCTTTGGTCCTTCGCTTGCTTACCAAGGAGATGCATATACTGGCGGGTATATCGGGCTTCAGAGTAATGCATACAGAGAGTACATTTTTGATACATTGTTAGCTCCATTGCAGGCAAATAAGAGATACGAGGTTTCATTCGCATACCGGTTAGCACCGAATGCACGCTTTGCAGGAGACGATCTCGGTTTTTATTTGAGCACCACTGTGCCAACAGGAACAGGGACAGGAGCTCTTGGAGTAACACCCCAATCTCAAAATCCGGCTGGAAATTATTTAACAAATAGTACATGGGAAATTTACGCTGACACCATCATTGCAGCTGGAGGCGAACAATACATCACAATAGGTGCATTTGATGCTGTTCTACCGGTAATTTTGGCTAACCAAACTGCCAGCATTGGCGGAGCCTACCTTTACTTTGATGCTATTTCGGTTCATCTTCTTGAAGGAATTGATGGCGACTCCACTGTTTGTATTGGTGATACCGCACAGATCTATGCGTTTGAGATGGACAGCGTGCATTGGGTAAACAGTAATAATCCAACTGTTGTGATAGACACAGCCGATACCATCTATGTGAGTCCCACAACCACCACAACCTATTGGTGTATTTCGACAGTAGATACGTTTGAATGGACAGTTCAGGTGATTTCACCCATCAGCAATTTTGCTGGACCTGACACAAGTTTTTGTGAGACTGAAACGTTTGTCCGTAGCTTAAACCTCCCGAATTATGATTTTTTATGGTCAACCAATGACACCACTTCGTCCATCACCATTCAAGATAGCGGACAGTATTGGGTCGAAGTTTCGCTTTACGGTTGTACTTCTTATGATACATTTAATGTCGAGTTTTTAGGATTTCCAGACTTCGACCTAGGTTTAGATCAAACCATTTGTTGGTACGACACCATTACGCTTGACCCCAATGTTACAAGCAACTCTACTGCGAACAACAATGTTGACTATCAGTGGAATACAGGAAGCACCAACAGTAGTATTGAAGTTAATACCCCAGGATATTACTGGGTAGATATTACCAACATACACTGCACTCGCAGAGATAGTATTGAAATAATCCACCATCCAACAGTAACAGTAGATCTTGGGGTTGATCAGGAGTTCTGCTATTCAAACAGCGAGCCGATTATACCAAATGCTCAAAACGCAACCAGCTACCAATGGAGCACTGGAAGTCAGGCAAACCAGATATCTGTTTCAACCACAAATACTTATATGGTAACAGCAACAGGAAACGGATGTCATGCTTATGACAGCGTCCAATACACCTTTTATCATGACCCCTATTTCGATTTACCTGAATCCATCATGTATTGTAAGGGTGATACAGTTACAGTTACGACAGGTCTTGATCCTACAAATTTGAGCTTCCTATGGAATACGGGAATCACAGATACATTTCTTCAAGTTTCAGATGGCAGCAGAGGAAACTACTGGGTTCAGGTCTCAGATGATAATTGCACCATGCGTGATACTGTTTTTATCGATATGTATGATCCAATAGATCTTGAACTTGGAGAAGATGTGAAGTTTTGTGAAGGCGAAAGCTTTGAAATAGTACCAAATACAGACAATTCTTACAACTATCAATGGAGTAACGGCAGCTCATCTCAGAGTATAAATGTTTCTTCATCTGGAATATTTTCCGTCACCGTTTCCGATGCAAATTGCCAGGAAACGGATAAAATAAGGGTCTTTTTCTTTGAATACCCTGAAATTGATTTAGGAGACGATATCACACTGTGCGCTCCGGGTCAATTGGAGTTTGATGTTACCTCGTCATGGCAAAATGTAAGATATAATTGGTATGATGGAACAACGACTCCGAGGCATATAATGTATGCAGATAAAGATCAAACCCTCTGGGTAAGGCTGACAAATGAAGTGTGCAGTACCTCCGACTCCCTAAACGTTCACATTGCTACTCCCCCATTTCTGCGTCTCCCTAAAGACACCATTATTTGTGAAGATGAAGTAGCTATTGTGCAACCTGAAACCAATGGGTCTTTGCGCTATCTATGGAGTAATGGTGATACTATAAAAACCTTAACAACCTCTAGTTCAGGAGTATACGTTTTAACAGTTGATGATGGTACTTGTGTTTCAAAAGATACCGTTGAGGTAAAGGCATTTGAAACTCCTAAACTAGAAATTTCAGCACCTGAATATATTTGCATTGGAGAGACAGAAGTTTTAGATGCCACGATTCCGAATGTGAAGTATTACTTATGGGAAGATGGTTCATCATCTCCAACGCTAAGTATTTATGAGCCTGGCTTTTATTCCGTTTTAGCTTACCATGATTGTGGTGTAGAAAAAGACACCGTTCTTATTCAAGACTGCGAGTGTTTTGTTAGATTTCCTAACGCATTCAAACCTGTACCCTCAGGCATTAACAAAACCTTTGGTGCCGTGGTAGATTGTGAGTTACTTTCATTTGAATTAAGGATTTATGATCGCTGGGGTAAATTGGTGTTCGAAACTAAAGATCAAAACACCACATGGGATGGGAAGATCAACAATCAAATTGCACCGGTCGGATCTTATGGATATGTGTGTGAATACAAAGCACTTTACGATGGTGAACCAATTAATCGGAATGTTCAAGGTTCTGTGACGATCATTCGTTAAACTCAATCATTTCTTATAGCATTGCATTCAAACAAAAGCAATGAAAATTTACCACAATCCGAGATGCAGAAAAAGCAGGGAAACCCTCAGCATCATCGAAGCTGCCGGTAAGCAGCCTGAGATAATTGAGTACTTAAAGGAACCGCCATCGACTGAAGAGTTACGCCAAATTATTGAAATGCCTAATATTTCACCAGAAGATTTAGTGCGAAAAGGCGAAAGCATCTTCAAAGAGAAGTATAAAAACAAATCATTATCAGAAAGCGAATGGATCGAAGCACTTGTTGAACACCCAAAACTGATCGAAAGACCAATCGTAGTAAAGGGAGAAAAAGCTATAATTGGACGCCCTCCAGAAAATGTCAAAAGCCTGCTATAAGCGCTTAAGCCAATCAATGATTGCTTCTACTACTCGTTCGTCTCTCAGGATTCTTCGATGACCCGTTTCTGAAAAAACCAGTGCGTCAATCTGTGGGTTGATCGACTTCAACTTGTCCAGATGGCTTAAATCTACATCATGGTCATTGGCACCGTGAAGCGATAACACAGGACATTGCACTTTCCGGAATGTAGTTTCCATGGCAACTCCCTGAAAGGTCTCACCAAAATGGGCTACCGCCTTTTTACGAATTCCTTTTTGAACCCGCTTCGATGCATTAAGGGTGTTTGTGAAAGTGTCTAGAATATCCTGCGCTATTACTGGAGCTCCCAACGTAATGAAGGCCGGCACCTGAGTTCCATTAGCAATGGCATATGATATGCTCGCAGCTCCAAGAGAATGACCAATAACGGCCTTCAGATTATCAGCTTCGGCAATAAAAACATTGAAAACCTCTGAGAACTCAAAGAGGTTGGTTTGTTTTCCATCGCTGCGTCCGTGCCCCGGTGCATCGATCAACACACAATGAAATCCCGAGGCTGCCAAGCTTTGGGCCAACACCCTAAATTGCATCCCTCTTCCCGACCAACCATGAAGCAACAGTAATGTTGGCCCCTCACCTACTTCATAGAATGCAATCCGTTTCCCATTAATTGATTTGAATCCTTGTCTAAACTCCTTTAACACCTCCTTTTCGGCTGGAGTAAATCCAAAACGCACCGGAGTAAGGAAAAGAAAGACAGCAAGTCTGGCGGCCAAACCTGGCGCAAGGATTTCGATTATTGGAAATACTATCCTCAAGAACCTCACACTCGGTGGATATATACTCTTGCGATTAGACTTCATACTGCAAGAATAAAGTGATTTGAATAAAACCGTCAGGCACAAAACCAAAGAATGTCCAAAACAACTTCCATAGCTTTGTCGGCTTGAAAATAACCGGAATTGGATATATCTTATTATCGTCACTAGCCTATGCAGTAGTCAACTTCTGTGTAAAGTTCTTGGAGAACATACCAACGCACGAAATCGTATTCTTTAGATCCATTATTTCTCTAGCTATTTGCATTGTTTGGATTAGGCAGTTGGGAATTCCGTTTTTCGGTAAAAACAAGAAGTGGCTTTTGATCAGAGGATTTTCCGGAATGACTGCTTTGTTCTTATTCTTTACCACTATTAAGCACATGCCGCTTGCAAGTGCTACAACCATTCAATATATCTCTCCGATTTTCACCGTTTTATTGGCAACTCAAATGCAATCAGAGCGAGTGCGACCTGTTCAATGGATACTGTTTGCTCTTGCTTTCATCGGTGTGATCATGATTAAAGGATTTGATGAGCGCATTTCATTCTTTTACCTTGGTTTAGGAATTGCTTCTGCACTTATATCGGGGTTGGCTTACAACGCCATTATGAAATGTCGCAAGACCGATCATCCAATCACTGTTGTATTGTATTTTCCACTCATCGCCACCCCCATAATGGGAACAGCATGCCTCACCATTAATTGGGTTACACCACAAGGCACTGAGTGGTTATTATTGTTGGTGATGGGCGTATTCACACAAATTGCGCAAGACTATATG
>JBBDRU010000204.1:0-5483 GCA_040905305.1 Salibacteraceae bacterium
ACCTATTGGTTCAGTAGTAAAAACTGTAGTGACCCTGTCATTAAAGCCTATGCCGGTTGGTATGATATGACCTTCTATTGTGATGATAGTGGAATTGGGCTTACTAATCGACTGCGCTTGATATATGAAGACGAGACAACCCTAAGGATGGGTGATCTGTATTTTGAGTTTGAAGATAAAGAGAATGCCAAAATGAAGCGTCATTTTTCAGATGGCCAAGAGTTCAACGGAAGCTTGCACATTAAGCATGAAAATGAACTTGAAATGGAAGTTACTACTTCGGAGCAAGGTGAGTTGATAGAAGTTTGCAATATTGAGGGTGAACGATAGTTCGAACTGCGATTTGCACATTTCTGCTTAGTTTCGAATAATGAATTTATACGCAGTCAATACCGGATTTTTCAAATTAGACGGGGGTGCTATGTTTGGCGTGGTTCCTAAATCGCTATGGTCGCGAAGCAATCCACCGGATGAAAACAATATGTGCTCATGGGCAATGCGCTCTTTGCTGATTGAAGATGGAAACAGGCTTATGCTCATCGACACCGGAATAGGCAATAAGCAAAGTGAAAAATTCTTCAGTCATTATTATTTGCATGGTGATGACAATCTTGACACCAATCTAAAAAGCATTGGGTTTCATAGAGATGACATTACTGATGTATTCCTTACTCACCTTCATTTTGATCATTGCGGTGGCGCTATTGAGTTTGTGAACAGTAAAAACGCATTTAGACCTGCGTTTAAAAATGCCACATTCTGGAGCAACCAAGATCACTGGGAGTGGGCCACAAAACCAAACCCAAGGGAAAAAGCATCCTTCCTGAAGGAAAATATCCTTCCCATTGAAGAAAGTGGACAGCTAAAACACATAGAGGTAAATACCGATCGAACCTTGCGGGCATTTGATGGAATTGATGTGTTTTTCGCAGACGGTCATACGGATAAACAGATGATTCCTATCATTGATTATAAAGGAAAAAAGTTGGTTTTTATGGCCGATTTACTTCCCAGTGTGGGTCATATTCCCCTGCCTTATGTGATGGGCTATGATACAAGACCTTTACTTACGATGAATGAAAAAAAATCTTTCCTTGATGAGGCAGCAGATAATGAATACGTATTATTTCTTGAACACGATGCCGTGAATGAATGCTGCACAGTGAAACACACTGAAAAGGGAGTGCGCATGGATAAGGTTTTCAAGTTTTCAGATATCTGACTATTCTTCAAATACAAAAGCACCATCAGCTCTCATGCTATGAAATGAAATCTGCTTTTTAAGTAGCAGATTTTCCCAATAATTTTCAGATTTCCAGTCAATATTCGTTGATAATAAAACCTGGTCTGGTTTAACCCGTTCCAAAATTTCAATTGGATGTTGATTGGTTCTTTTCTTTATCCACAGTAAATCAACCTCACCAACCGAATCGATCACCACAGCATCATCCAATGCTAAAATCGACTTTCCTTGCCAATCGAGCAGATGGTTGTTAACTCCAGGTAAAAACCCCACCTGCTTTGGTTCATTCAAATCAAGTTGCCACCAATGATGGTGAATATGGAAACGCATCCGGTCAAAATTATTTTTCATAGCTGTATCTGCCAGAAACACCTGATCATGCCCATCGATAATACTGATTGGATCAAACCCTTTCACTTTATAAAAAACAATCATTGACTGTTCTTTCTGGGTTTTCGCCTCTACAATATTCAAGAGTTCGATGCAACACAGCATAACCATAAACCCTAATAACCACTTGAAGCGATGGGTGATCAAAAACATAACCGCAGTGGTTATGATCATATAAATAAAATAGGTTTCAAAAATGCTTATATCTACCCCAAGAATCAAAGCAAAAGGAAGTTGCTCTACCCATTGTATGAAAACATCCAATAAATGCACCATCCAATAAAGCAATTTACCCAACCAATCAGAAAGATGAGGCACCCATGAAAAAGCGACCAATGAAATCCCTAAAGGCAGGATAAACGTAGCTGCAGGAATTACAACTAAATTGCTTAATAAAAAGTAATTTGGGAATTGATGAAAGTAAAGCAGTCCAAGTGGAAACGTTGCTACCTGAGCAGCTATTGAAACAGCAGTAATAGCCCAAATTTTATCAAAAAGCCAATACTGAGGTTGCCATAGTTCATAAATTCTCGGTTGCAGTAATACAATGCCAAGCACTGCCAAGTAGGACAACTGAAAGCCCACCTCAACAATCAAAAACGGATTCAAAATGAGAAGAAACACAGCACTGGTAGCAATTGTGTTAAAAATATCGGTGTGCCTTTTCACCACTTGACCAACAATAACAAAACTGAACATGGTGCTGGCCCTTGTAACCGAAGGCGACAACCCTGTGAGAGCTGCATAACCCCATAAAACACACAGCAATAAAACAGCTTTCAGGTACTTTCCATGCTTTAATCGTTCCAGGGTTTTGAATAATGTATTCACAATAAGAAAAACAATACCAACATGAAGACCACTGACTGCCAAAACGTGCATGGCTCCAGCACTAGCAAATGCGTTTACCTGATCAACACTCAAATGGTGTTTATATCCAACCAACAAAGCCGAAATAATCGCCATCTCCCGATCAGAAATACCAAACGATGAAATAATTTCTATAACTCTGTGCTGCGCTTGTTTTATTGAACGCATCCAACCACTACCAACTTCTTGTATTTTCCATCTACCCGATGGAACATACGCCTGATGCGATATTTGATGAAAATGCATGTATCGTCTATAATTAAATTCACCCGGATTCTGAGGAGGTGAAATCTCATTTAACCATGCAAGCACCAAGATTCGGTCATTCATTGAAATATTAAAACTGCTGCTGTCTTTTTCTAAATAGACAATAATTTTTCCATTCATTTTTGTCCAGCTCGAATCGACCATCATGGCGTCCACTTCAAGTTCTACTTTCACACTTTTTGCCCGTTCTATCGGATCGGTCACTACTTTACCTGATACCCACTGCTCACCATAATTAATGGGTTGATTACTAAAATGGTTTGGATGAAGCCTATCTGTTTTAACAACTGTGAGCGCATAGCCGAACAAAAACGCTGCAAGCATTAGAAAAGAAGCCTTCAGGTATTTCAGCCTACTGATCATCAATACCGACAGTAGAAGGACAGCCCCTGCTAGGGTGGCAGACAGTCCCACATTAAAATCAGGCGAAAATATTCCCAGAATAATTCCTGCTAAAAATGGCCAAACAAAGCGAAACAATGGAATTTGGCGCCAAACATATTTAGTGTTCCGAAGCAATACGGTTTGAATCTATCAACTTGAGATAGACCAAAATAGCAAAAAAATGAATCAATGGCAAAAGACGCACTTGTAAACGTTCATAAACATTTGCCAGAATTCCAGTAATTGCCGCATTGAAGAAATATGCAGCGCAAAAAACCAATAACAACACAACCATTGCAGGTGGTAGTTTCCTTTCCAATACAACCTTGCCGATTAGCAAAAAACTCATAAACAAGGTGATATAGTTAATCGCCCTAAAAAAGGAAATTGGCAGTTCATCTCCTTTGTTTTGAACACTTGTCAAATATTCATTAAACTCTTGTTTAAAATGGTTTTTCATCGGATTAAAGGGGGGTGTGCCTTCGCCATAGGCACGTTGTAATCCACTGCCAATTTCAACCTGAAACATTTGCTTAAACGTTGCCTTAACAGAAGCAACAATGAACCATTTCAGATAGCGAGGTTTCCAAATAAAATCATGAACTATTGGCGCCAGATCGTTGTTGGCATCCTCCCACCCTCCCGGATGCTTTTGAACCGGGCCGTTTGGATCCCATAAATAACCACCCGTTTCTTTTGGCAGGTTATCTTTCCATTCGCAGAGCATTAATTCTTTCTGGTCGCATTGTTCATCAAGGTAAAACTTCAAAATACCCATTTCACCGAGGTTTGCAGCGATGAAAACATTAGAAGCTAAACTCAACCGAAAACCATGACCGTGCACAGCATTAATTGAACACAGGGTTATAAAGCCCCCGACTAAAGGAACTCCCAAGCCTATCCATTTTTCCCTTGCCATAGTTGCTATTGGTTTTTTTTTCACTAACAGATAAACGGCTACCAAAGAACATAAAAGGAGTAGATAGAGAGGTATATGACTTAAATGCACAATCAACGAAGCATAAATCACCAAGCCATAAAAAAGGTGCATTGGCCATTTTAGTTTAGGTTCCAATAACAAACCCCCAAATGCTAAAACAAGTATAAAAGTCCAAATGTCAGGCATGAGTTGAGCTGCGTACCAAGAGAGAGCTGAACCAAAACTCATGGTCAAGATCGTGAAAAAGTGAGACCAGAAAAGTTTTTCAACTTTCAAAGACCTTATAATCCTGAAAATTAAAAAACTGCTCAACAAACCTTGTAACAACACAATGGGCCAGTTGCTGATCATCAACCCTGTTAAATTCATGAGCAAGGGATACCCCATGGAACGATGAAAGCTTGGTTCAAGTTGAGCAGCCATTTCAATGTATGCACCACTATCAGAATACATCAACGGATACCGATTGTAAAGCGCAGGAGCGATAACGATTAACCCAGTAATCAAGAAATATAAAGCCTTAAAAAATCGATGATAACTTAGTCGCCCCATGTTCAAGATGGTTAAATCTTTGATAAATACTTATTCCTAATTACGTTTACATGGTGCAAGGTATGTCCGGCCGTAATGAAAAACAAGGCATCCACCGAAACTTTATGACCACTAGCCTCACCAACTTTTTTTCGTTGATCTTCTGTCATGCTTCTGATTAAATATTTTGTTGAGGTGCGCACGCTGCTAAAGAACTTTATCAGATCTACCGCACTGTAGTCTGTTGAACGTGTTTGAGCAACGTAATGATTTTCATCAAATCCAGCTATAATTTGTGTTTTTTGCTCCCTGGCTATCCTAATGGCTCGTGCATTAAAAAGCATTTCTGTTTCAATAACGTGCAAAATAACCTCTGATATAGTCCATTTATCATCCGCATAGCGAAAAGAAAGCAGACTTTCATTCAATTCGCTGACCAGTTCGTTCATCTCGTTTGCTGATCTATCCAGCTCACTAAATAAATGACCAGATTTAAGCAAACTTAGATACGCATCATAATAAGGAGCATGCACAAGCTTAAGTGATGTAGGTTCCATAAATAGGATTTGATGCGAAGATGTAAAAAACAAAAAAGCGGCCGAAGCCGCTTTCCCCTTAAACTTTCTCTCGAATAGTTTGAACCACTAACGCTACCTTTTACTTGAATTGGTAAATAAAGGTTTCAAAACAAATTGAGATTTTTTGAATCAAACCTCTAAATGACTGATTTAATGAGGTCTAAAAATTAATCTTTTTACCGCTGGGATATTTGACTTCATAGATGAATTCGAAAACATCCTTGTTATCCGATGGTAAAGCTTTAAACCATTTCAAACCTCCGGTCAATTGATCATGCTG
>JBBDRU010000205.1:0-31289 GCA_040905305.1 Salibacteraceae bacterium
TTCTTCTCCATCGCTGCTTCCAAAATTAGAATAGCTAAGTAAAGCTATTCGTGGCTTCAACTTAAAGCGTTCCACAGCTTCATGAACCAACACTGTGAGTTCAACCAAATCGTCAGAAGTCGGATTATAGTTTACCGTTGTATCAGCTAAAAACAGTGGACCTTGCTTGGTTATAACCACATACATGCCCGCAATTTTATTCACATTAGGATCAGTTCCAATAACCTGCAATGCTGGTTTAATAGTAGCGGGATAATTACGCGTCAATCCACTGATCAAAGCATCAGCCTCGCCCGACTCTACCATGGCTGCTCCAAAATAATTGCGTTCGCGCATGATCTTCTTGGCCTCGCTCAAGGTAAAACCTCTGCGTTTTCGGTTTTCATAAAGGATTTTCGCAAAACGATCTCGTCTTTCTTTCTCTTCATCTTCGCGCGGGTCAATGATTTCGATATCTTCCATATCCAAACCATGCTCTTCAATCATTTCATTAATAAGCTGTTTATTGCCTAATAAAATGGGAATGGCCACTCCGTCATCACGGCTGATTTGGGCGGCTTTTAGGATTTTAAAGGTATCGGCTTCGGCAAAGACAACCCTTTTAGGAGATTTTTTGGCTTTTTGGGTGATGCTTTGAATGAGTTTATTGTCATTTCCAAGTCGCTCATCCAGTTCTTCGATGTATTTATCCCAGTTTGTGATGTCGTTTTGTGCCACACCACTTTCCATTGCGGCTTTTGCTACCGCAGGTGCCACGGTTGTGATCAAACGATAATCCAATGGTTTTGGAATGATATAATCCCGACCAAAAGCAATGTTGCTTTCGCCATAAGCTATAGTCACTTCAACTGGAACAGGCTCTTTTGCCAGGTTAGCAAGCGCCATTACCGCTGCCAGCTTCATCGCTTCGTTGATCGATTTTGCCCGAACATCTAAGGCTCCCCGAAAAATATAAGGAAATCCCAGAACGTTGTTGACCTGATTTGGAAAATCGCTTCTTCCCGTGGCCATTATGATGTCTTTTCGAGCAGAAATTGCCGTGTCGTAATCAATTTCAGGATCAGGGTTAGCACAAGCAAAAACAATCGGATTATCAGCCATTGATTTCAGCATTTCCTTGCTCACTATATTACCTACAGAAAGTCCAAGGAAAACATCTGCCCCAACCATCGCCTCTTTCAAGTTTGAGCACTTGGTATCAACAGCAAATTGACCTTTCACATCATCTAAATCGGTTCTATTTTTACTGATCACGCCTTTGCTGTCCAACATTAAAATATTATCAGGCTTCACACCCAAAGCGCGGTAAAGTTTCACACAAGACACCGCTGCAGCGCCAGCTCCACTCACCACCACACGAATCTGACTTATTTTCTTCTCAGCCAATTCAAGCGCATTGAGCAAAGCCGCACTGGTAATTATGGCCGTGCCATGCTGATCATCATGCATCACAGGAATATCGAGCTCATCCATTAATCTGCGCTCGATTTCAAACGCTTCGGGTGATTTGATGTCTTCCAGATTTATTCCACCAAACGTGGGAGATATCGCTTTTACGGTTTGAATAAATTGATCGATATCAGATGCATCAACTTCGATATCAAAAACATCGATATCAGCAAAAATTTTAAAGAGTAAACCTTTGCCTTCCATCACCGGCTTGGAAGCTTCCGGACCAATATTTCCCAATCCGAGAACGGCTGTGCCATTAGAAATCACTGCGACCAGATTGCCCTTGGCCGTATATTTATAAACGTCTTCCTTGTTCTCGGCAATAGCCAAACAGGGCTCAGCTACACCTGGGGAGTATGCTAAACTCAAATCACGTTGCGATGAATAAGGCTTGGATGGAATTACCTCGATTTTTCCCGGGCGACCCATGGAATGATAATCAAGCGCTTCTTGCTTTTTTCGTTTCTTCATCTTTATTTTTTGTGGAAGTCGTAAAAGTAGAAATATTGAAGCACGCCAAGCTTTGTTTATCACCTTATATTAGCTTTGAAAAGATAAAGGTGGTAAATGAGAAATGTAGTGGTTTTTTCAGGGGCTGGGATGAGCGCAGAAAGCGGGATTAAAACGTTTAGAGATTCCGGTGGTCTTTGGGAGAGCTATGACGTTTACAAAGTAGCAACTCCCGAGGCCTGGTTGGAAAACCCAAAACTAGTTCTTGAGTTTTACAACATGCGCAGAAAGCAAGTTTTGGAAGCACAACCAAATGCAGCACACCACGCGATTGCTGAATTGGAAAAATCTTATAATGTGCACGTGATCACCCAAAACATTGATGACTTGCACGAACGAGCTGGAAACTCAAAGGTGTTGCACCTTCATGGTGAAATTTTAAAAGCCAGAAGTATTAGCAATCCGGATGTATTGATCGATGTAAAGCATGACCTTAAACTTGGTGATTGCGATGAAAGCGGAAGTCAACTCAGACCGCATGTGGTTTGGTTTGGTGAGTCAGTAACAGAAATGGGGAGCGCGATAAAGCTGATATCAAAAGCGGATATCGTATTGATTGTAGGAACAAGTCTGAATGTTTATCCAGCGGCTGGATTGATTTCTGCGGCAAAACCCGATGTTCTTTGCTACCTCATCGACCCCGCTGAAGTTAATATGCCAAACCTCAAAAACCTTGAGGTCATAAAAAGCGGTGCCACGGAAGGAGTGACAAAAGTAGTTGATCATTTGTTGGCAAAGATCGAGGCGATTTAAAATCCAAGATCAATCTTTATTTCCGCTCTTTAAACAAGTAATTCACGCAACATATTAAGGATAGGAAACCAAGCTTACAAATACAATTCAACGTTAAAAAAGAAAGCTCAACCCTTTTAGAAAAAGTAACTTCGCCCTTCTTAAAACAAAAACTTCAAGATGAAATATTTTGCCATTTCTTTTATCGCCCTGATAGTCATCTCTTACAGCGCTGTCGCTCAAGACGGTGGAAGAGAATTACCTAAAGTCAACATCAAAAATCTCGATGGTTCTTCCTTTAATACCGCCAATATTGAAAACGATGGACCAATTATTATAAGCTTTTGGGCAACTTGGTGCAGTCCGTGCAAACGAGAATTAAACACCATAGCAGAAAACTTTATCGATTGGCAAGATGAAACTGGTGTAAAATTAGTGGCCATTTCCATTGACGATGCCAGAAACATGCATAAAGTTAAACCTTACATTGACGGCCAGGCATGGGAATATGAGGTTTACCTTGACCCGAATGGCGACTTTAAGAGAGCGATGAATGTCAATAATGTTCCTCACACCTTTTTGATTGACAACAAAGGACACATCGTTTGGCAACATAATTCTTACCAACCGGGTGATGAACTAGAATTGTATGATCTGGTTGTAAAGCTTTCAGAAGGAGAGAGCATTAATTAATTTTCATCTACCTAAAAAAACTAAACCCCCTTTCGTCTTGAAACTTAGAAACACTCTACTTCTTTTCTTCGTTTTATGCTTTTTTCAAACCACCTTTTTTGCTCAAAACCAAGGCGGCATCCTTGATGGTGCAGAAATCCATGGAAATTTTGACCTATACGCACAGCAGTATAACAAAGACTCCATTATTGGCGCACCGATTGTTCCGGAAAAAAGTGGCATCAACGCCTTTACAAACCTCATTGTTACCAAAGGAAAATTTAGCGCAGGGACGCGCATTGAAAGTTACATGCCACCTGTGCAAGGGTTTGACCCTCGCTTTGGTGATGAACCCATTGGCATTCCCTTCCGATACGCTAGTTTTAATGATGAAAAAATTTCTGTTACTGCCGGAAATTTTTACGAGCAATTTGGTAACGGATTGATCCTTAGAAGCTATGAAGAACGTGGACTGGGGCTTGACAATGCTTTTGATGGATTGCGTGTGGTATTTAACCCCATCCCAGGTGTCTATTTGAAAGGACTGGTGGGTAACCAACGCTATTACTGGCAAAAAAGCGCAGGAATTGTGCGCGCATTTGATGGTGAGCTTCAATTAAATGAACTCTTTCCAGCCCTTAGTACTAGCCCACTACGTATGACAATCGGTGGAAGCTTCGTGAGCAAATTCCAACGGAGCGGAGCGTCTTCACTTGTTTTACCTGAAAACGTTGGCGGAGGAGCCGGTAGAATACAATTAAATTATAAGGGTTTCGGGTTGATGGGTGAATTCGCTTACAAAGAAAATGATCCCAATCAGGCTAATCACTACATCTATCGTGAAGGGAAGGGCATCTTTCTTTCTGCAACATATTCAACGAAAGGATTTGGCATCAACATCTCTGCTAAATCGATCGACAACATGGAGTTTAGAAGCGACCGCCAGGCCGGATTTAATGATTTATTCATCAATTACTTGCCAGCTCTTACCCGGCAACACACTTACAATCTTGCCGCAACGCTTTATCCTTATGCCACGCAACCAAATGGAGAAATCGGTATTCAGGGTGATTTGATTTACAAAATACCGCGAGGCAGCAAGGTTGGTGGTAAATATGGCACAACCATCCAGCTCAACGTATCGATGATCAACTCCATGAAGCGAAATTACCTTGTGCATCCAAATCAAGACACCGCGTTTGCACGGCTTGACGAACAGGTTTATTTAGATGAAGACCCTACACGTGAAGGTTATAAAGTAGGTTTATTGGACTGGGGAAATGAAATCTATTACCGCGATTTCAACATTGAAATCGATCGGAAGCTCACTAAAAACTTTAAGCTCAAAGCTTCATATATTTATCAGGATTACAATATTGAGTTAATCCAAAACAAGGTTTCACCAAATGTTCAAGCGCACATTGCTGTGCTAGAAGGGGTGAATAAGCTTGCGCGAAAACATAGTATAAGATGGGAAGCGCAACATCTTATGACAGAGCAGGATCAAGGTGACTGGATTTTTGGATTGATCGAATATGGCTATTCCCCACATTGGATCATTACCGTGCTGAACCAATACAACTATGGC
This sequence comes from Salibacteraceae bacterium, assembly GCA_040905305.1. GTDB lineage: Bacteria > Bacteroidota > Bacteroidia > Flavobacteriales_G > Salibacteraceae > SHAN690. Next base: position 4,955 of record JBBDRU010000205.1, read on the forward strand.
AACAAAGTGAAGGAGTTGCGCGTTAATTACCCAACTGCCCAGGTTACTTACGTTTGGAACGCTCATCGATTTAGCCTTGGTTATGGTAGGCAACGTGCAGGTATTTTCTGCGTTGGTGGCGTATGCAGAAATGTTCCTGCAGCAAATGGACTAACGGTTGCCATTACCAGCAGTTTTTAAAAGACTTGAATATGAAAACATTATTAAACCTAGCCCTTCTCCTTTCATTGGGCATAAGTTTCACAAAATGTGACAAGGTAGAAACTCCGATTCCAAAACCCGAAGTGGTGATCGTTCCGCCTGTGAAAGACAGTGTTGCCTTTCCTATTGTTGATTCAAGCAATATCAACAGAACTTACAAAAAAACATTGGTTGAAGAATATACAGGCCATAAATGCATTACGTGTCCCTTTAATACGCAGCTTTTGCTTGACCAACAAGCTCAAAATAAAGACCGAATGATTGTAGTTGCTGTCCATGCGGGCGGTTTCGCTGAAGTAAATGAACCAGACTATCCAACCGACTTCAACACAGAGTATGGTACTTCTATTTTCAGTCATTATGGTTTAGGTGGACATCCAATCCCAAGCGCCATCATCAATCGGAGAAAGTTCCCTCTTTTTGATAATGCATTAATTTTCAATGGTGCTACTCAGTTTTGGGATGAACCCATAGATGAGGAGAATTCTAACACAGAGACTGCTTTTGGACTTGGATTAGCCGTTGATTACATCGACAGCCTTGGCTTATTTTACATTCAGGCAAGCATTGAAGCCCAAACAACCATTTCATCTGAACATCGATTGTTGCTTTTATGCCTGGAAGACAGCATAGTAGCCGAACAGTTAGACGGAAGAGTGAGTACTTCAGAATATCCTAAAAAAATCGTGACGGACTATGTTCATCGGCACGTGTTGAGAGGAAAGGTTACAACAGGTTCTTCTATATTTGGCGATGTAATCATCAAGTCCGGTGATGGTGTTCAGGCGGGAGAATGGATCGATTTTCAATTAAATGCTTCAATTCCCAATAATGTCCTTGACATAAACAAAACCAGTATTGTAGCTGCAATCATTAACTCAGAAACAGAAGAAATCGTACAAAGTGAAGAAGTTCACGTTCATGTTAAATAAGTGCTTTATATTATTGGTATTTGTGTGGTTTTCCACCATCAGCGTATTTGCGCAGCAAGAAGCTAAAAAAACCAGGGTGGGTCAATTTTCTGGATTAGTGAGAGCAGGCTTAGTGGCCAGTCAAATGTACAATGATGACTTTGGAGGCTATAATAAACTAGGCGGGACTGCAGGTTTTGGAATTTCCACCCCGATCAGCAGAAGCGGAAAACTTCAGATGGAGATGAATTATGCTATGCGTGGAAGTAGAAAACCTGCTAAACCAGATGATGGAGACTTTACCAGTATTTTATTAGAGGCTCATTATATCGATATACCGATTCTTTATAAATCATCGATATGGAAATTTGACTATGAAGTAGGTCTAAACAATGGAGTACTCATCGGCACCCGGGTAGAATATGATGGAGGAATATCAGCACCGGATAACCGCAAAACATTCAATCGCTATGAATTGGCGCTGAACCTTGGTGTTGATGTCCCAATCACGGATTTATGGGCGTTTAATGCTCGTTTTCATTACTCTATTCTTCCCGCAGCGGGGAAACTTGCATTTGTGAACGGTTTGAGCTTAACGGGTGGAATGTTTCACAATGCGATAACCTTTTCATTTGTGCGCACTATCCTTCCAAAGGACTGAGGAACTTTATATTTCTCATCAATCCTTGATATTTAGTTCTTCGCACCGCAGAACCAGAAAAAAGCTTTTCAAACTCATCATTACTCAGGTGTTCCCACGCGGATTGATCCATTGAAAGCAGCTCCTTTCTTGCTACAAAATCAGAAGTCGTATGTGGTTCTGAAAAGCGATTCCATGGGCAAACATCCTGACATATGTCACAGCCAAACATCCAGTTTTGGAATTTTCCGTGATAGCTTTTTGGAAGCACCTCATCCTTCAGCTCAATCGTGAAATAGGAAATACATTTAGAGGCGTCTAATTGATATGCCTCTTCGATGGCATTGGTTGGACATGCATCAATGCATGCTGTGCACTCTCCACAATGATCAGTGACCGGATGGTCAGTAGCCAGTTCTATGTCAACAATCAATACCGCTAAAAAGTAGAACGAACCTCTCTGCTTGGTGAGAATATTAGTGTGTTTTCCCATCCATCCAATTCCTGCCCGTTGAGCCCAGGCTTTTTCCATTACCGGTGCTGAGTCAACAAAGCCTCTTCCTTCGACAGCACCAAACTGTTCATTTAATTGAATCAATAGTTTGTTTAATCGTTTTCGTATCACCTTATGGTAATCTCTGCCATAAGCGTATTTTGAAATTTGAGGAGCATCATTACGTTGCTTTTTCTCTGGATAATAGTTGAGAGTAAGAACGATGACGCTTTTGGCACCATCTACCAATTTTCGTGGGTCTGTTCGTTTATCAAAGTGATTCTCAAGATAGGCCATTTCGCCATGCTTCTGTTTACTAAGCCATTGCTCAAGAAACCTGGCTTCGTCTTCCAAGAAATCAGCCTTTGCAACGCGGCAATCATCAAATTCCAAAGCAGCGGCACATTTTTTCACCCATTCAGACCGCGCAAATAATTTCAGGTCAAAAGATTCCATCACTGAAATAAAGAGCCTTGGTCTCTTTTTGGAATCGGTCTTCCCAAATGTTTAAACGCATCGGATGTAGCAATTCTTCCTCGTGGTGTTCTGTGAAGAAAACCTTCCTGAATCAGAAACGGCTCATAAACTTCTTCAATAGTACCAGCCTGCTCCCCCACAGCGGTAGCAATAGTCGTTAAACCAACCGGACCACCTTTAAATTTATCAATGATCACCGTCAAAATCTTGTTGTCCATTTCATCCAGACCATGAGCATCAACATTTAGGGCTTCAAGACCATACGAAGCAATTCCAAAGTCGATCTTTCCATTTCCTTTTATCTGGGCAAAATCTCGAATTCGTCTTAACAGCGCATTGGCAATTCTAGGAGTTCCCCTACTTCTACGCGCAATTTCCTGAGCTGCCTTGGTTTCTATATGAATATTCAAGATAGAGGCACTTCGATGGACAATGGTCGTAAGTAGCTCAGCATTGTAGTAAGAAAGTCTTGAATTGATGCCAAAACGCGCTCTTAATGGAGAAGTTAGCAACCCTGATCTCGTTGTAGCTCCAATAAGTGTAAAAGGTGCAAGTTCTATTTGAACACTTCTAGCTGAAGGCCCACTATCTATCATAATATCAATATTGTAGTCTTCCATTGCTGAGTATAAAAACTCTTCAACTATCGGACTTAGGCGGTGTATTTCATCAATAAACAATACATCTCTTTCTTCAAGATTCGTGAGCAGACCGGCCAAATCTCCGGGTTTGTCCAAAACGGGGCCGCTTGTAGTTTTGATGGAAACACCCAACTCGTTAGCAATAATATTGGCCAATGTAGTTTTACCAAGCCCGGGCGGCCCATGAAGTAAAACATGATCTAGGGCTTCGTTGCGCTGAGTGGCCGCCTCTACAAACACTTTCAAGTTATCCAACACGGATTCTTGACCTGTAAAGTCATCAAACAATACTGGTCTAAGGACTTTTTCAATCTCTTTATCAGAAGACGAAAGCCCGGAAGAATCTGCGTCTAAAAAGTCATTCATGTTAAAAACAAATGTAACAAGGTATAAGTCATTTAAACACAAAAAAACCCGCTTTCAAGCGGGTTTTAAAATCAATGTTTTGCAAACACTCTAGTGACCTGCACCACCATCCAGTTCGCCTTCTTCAAGCGGAACCGTTTGGGGAACAAAATCTTGCTCTTTACCTGGCTTGCTGTAGTCATAAGCCCAACGGTGTACAGTTGGCAATGATCCCGGCCAATTACCGTGAATCGGTTCAACTGGAGTTGTCCATTCCAAGGTGTTAGAACCCCAAGGGTTTTGAGAAGCCTTTGGCCCTCTAAACATACTGTAGAAGAAGTTGAACATAAATATGAATTGTGCAATTGCTCCTACAATAGCGAAGATTGAAATCAATTCATTCAATGAAACAAACTCATCGAACATCGGGAATTCACTGTTGGTATAATACCTTCTCGGCACACCTGCTAAACCAATGAAGTGCTGAGGGAAGAAAACACCATAAGCACACACGAATGTTATCCAAAAGTGAGCATAACCCAATTTTCGGTTCATCATTCTACCGTACATTTTTGGGAACCAGTGATAGACTCCAGCAAACATTGCAAGAACCGCAGATAGACCCATTACAATATGGAAGTGCGCAACCACAAAATAGGTATCATGCAGGTTGATATCCAAAGCACTATCCGCTAGAATAATACCAGTAACACCACCCGAGATAAAGGTTGAAACCATTCCAATGGAAAACAGCATGGCCGGTGTAAACCGAATATTTCCTTTCCAGAGGGTTGTGATATAGTTAAACGCTTTAACAGCAGATGGAATCGCAATCAAAAGTGTGGTAAATGTAAAAACTGCACCCAGGAATGGATTCATCCCAGTTACGAACATGTGGTGTCCCCAAACGATAAACGAAAGGAAAGCAATGGCCAAAATCGATCCGATCATCGCCCGGTAACCAAATATTGGTTTTCTTGCGTTAGTGGCAATTACCTCAGAAGTGATCCCTAGAGCTGGCAATAATACAATGTAAACCTCAGGGTGTCCGAGGAACCAAAATAAGTGTTCATATAAAATCGGGCTACCGCCTGTTTGTTCTAATAATTCACCGCCAACATGGATGTCGCTTAAGTAAAAACTTGTGCCAAACATTCGATCGAAGATCAGAAGCAAAGCAGCGGAAAACAATACTGGAAAGGACAAAACCCCAATAATAGCCGTTACAAACAACGCCCAAATACTCAACGGAAGACGCGTCATGGTCATGCCTTTGGTTCTAAGATTGATCACAGTTACCACATAGTTTAAACCGCCCAACAAGGAAGAAACGATGAAAAGAGACATACTTACTAGCCACAGGGTCATTCCCATTCCCGAACCGGGCATAGCTTGCGGCAAGGCGGAAAGAGGCGGATAAACTGTCCACCCCCCGGAGGCGGGACCAGTTTCAACGAACAATGAGCAAACCATCACAATACTGGAAGCGAGGAAAAACCAATAAGAAAGCATATTGATAAACCCTGAAGCCATGTCTCGAGCTCCAATTTGCAGCGGAATCAAAAGATTTGCAAACGTTCCACTCAACCCTCCTGTTAAGAGGAAAAAAACCATAATAGTACCGTGAATGGTAACCAATGCTAAATACATGTTCGGGTCTAAAATTCCGTCTGGAGCCCACTTATCACCCAAAAAGAAATTTAGAATCCAAAATGATTCTCCCGGCCAACCTAATTGAAGTCGAAAGAGAGAAGACATTATCATACCAATTACAGCCATGATCATACCAGTGATCAAGAATTGTCTCGAGATCATCTTATGATCCATGCTGAAGATATACTTCGAAATAAACGTCTCTTCGTGGTGATGATCGGTGTTATGTGCTGTTCCTGTTGCCATCTTTATCTATTATTCGATCATTGAAATTTCGTTACCTATAACTTTAGTTTTTGTTGCCATGTCATCCTTTTCGTCAGCCGGCTGCATAACATCTGCGAACGTCTTCTGACTTCCAAGCCAAGCGTAGTATTCTTCTGGCTCTACTACCTTAATGACCATCTTCATGTTATAATGTGCAGCTCCACAAATCTTATTACACAGCAACATGTATTCAAACTCATCATTATCTGTGATCTCACGCATTTCAGCCGTTGTTTTAGTCGGCACAAAGTGTAAGTTAGTAGTCATGCCCGGCACGCAGTTCATTTGCGCTCTAAAATGCGGCATATAGGCACTGTGAATGACATCACGACTGCGAAAAATAAAATTCACACTCTTCCCTTTCGGAATGTAAAATTCGCTTTTCACCAAAACATCATCATTTCCGGCCTCTCTACTTGCGACATCTAAGCCCTCAAACGAAGTCACTCGTTCTAACTGACGCTCACGTTTGCCCAATGTTTCAAGCAATTCTTCCTCTTTCACCCCCCCCTTTGGAGCTTCTTCTAAATCTTCTTTCAAAGAGGTTATTTCTTCGATCAATTCACCCGTCATCTGACTCAATGATGCATCTGTAATAACACCCAACGGATTGGTTCCGGAAATCATGTTATAGTTGGAAGACCCCAAAGTTGAATCTGCTCCTGAATACCTTGCAGTCCAGTCAAATTGTTTAGGGTAGAGCTCAATGACTAACGAATCCTCGGGAGGATCATCCGTAATGTTGAGCCACGCTTGCAGTCCATAGATCACGATTACCGCAAGAAAAATCGCAGGAACGGTTGTCCAAAGTAGTTCGAGTTTGTTACTGTGCGTATAAAAATATGCTCGTCTATCTGAGGAGAATGTGTACTTATATGCGAAATAAAATAAGAAAACATGGGTAATAACAAAAACAATGGTAATGATCAGAAAGTTAAAATTTAACAATTGATCTAGGCCAACACCATGCTCGGAAGCCGATACGGGCAAAAGTAATGGCGCATACTTCACATAAAGCCATGCAAAAAACGCAAAGTAACCAATCATAAACACCATCATCATTTTTCCTTGATAACGATTCTCAGAATCGGTTGGCACAAAAGAATCTCCTCCTTTCAGCTTAGCTGTACTTTCAAAAACACGCATCAATTGCCACACTGCTAGTGAGGCGAGGACGATTGCAATAACTATTAAAGTAGTAACCATGATTTTATAACTATCTCTTTATTCCTATTCTTAATTAATGTGGTGGTGTAAGCTTTCCTCAAGCATGGGGTGGTTTTTCACTAAGAGAGGTCGCTTCGATAATGCATCAAGCACTATGTAAAGAAATAAACCAAGAAATCCTAAAAAAGTTCCAATTTCTACCAAACCAATTACACCATGATCCTTCATTGCACCCGGAGTGATGATCATGAACACATCTAACCAATGGCCGAAGAAAATGATGACCCCAACAAATGTCAGGAAGCCTAGATTTCTTTTAGCGTCTTTAGACATGAGCAGCAACATTGGAAACACAAAGTTGATCAAAAGCGATCCCCAAAATATCCATGAGTAATCATCTATTCTGGCTTGGTAGTATGCTACTTCTTCCGGAATATTCGAATACCAGTACAACATAAACTGGCAGAAAAACAGATAAGTCCACAAAAAGCTGATGGCAAACACCCATTTTCCCATATCGTGAATATGGCTATCGTTCACGAAATCCATTAGACCCTTACTTTTTAGGTAAACAACCAACAAGGTCATCATCACCATGCCGCTAATCCACATTCCAGAGAAGATGTACCAACCAAAAATGGTAGAGAACCAGTGGGTATCGATACTCATAACCCAGTCCCAACTTGCCGTTACAGAAGTGTATCCAAAGAACACAAGGAATACAGCAGCTAACGTTTGGTTTTTGAGGAAGAAGCTACGCTCCTGATCCGCGCCAATTTCATCTTCCATGAGAGAGCGCTTTCTAAACAACATCGTAAACCAAATGTAAACACCCAAGTAAGCAATGGTTCTGATCCACCAGAAAGGCAAGTTTAAATAAGCTTGTTTGTGAGCAATAATCTGATCATAGTGCTCTGAAGAAGGATCATAAAGCTCAGCATCCATCCAATGGTAAATATGATTCCAGTGAAGACTTGCTGCAATAAACACCAACACCAACGCCAAAGAACCTATAGGCAAGTAAGCAGCAACTCCTTCAAAAATTCGTTTTAAAACGGTAGGCCAACCTGATTCGGCAGCGTATTGCACTGCAAGAAAGAATGTTCCAGTAAGACCGATTCCAAAAAAGAAAAATCCACTGATCAAAATGCTTGTCCAAACCCTTTGGGAAGCATGGTCACCACCAAAAAACCCCAAAATGACTGACAACAGACCTATTGCCATCAATATGAAGGTTATTCGTTTGGCTTTACCGTCAAATACGTATTCCATAATTGTATTCTCTTTTTAAAGATTGTTCATTGCCGTTTCATCCACTTCCTCAGGTTCTTCGCTTTCAGCGTCAGCGTCTTCCTTTTTCTCGCCATCTTCACCTTCCGGATTTTGCAATGTTTGCACATAGCGAATGACCTTCCAGCGTTCTTCAACATTCAGTTGACTACTGTGTGGCCCCATCAGGTTTTTCCCATAGGTAATGGTATGAAACATCTTGCCTTCAGGTAAATCTTTTAGCGCAGCACTATTGTATGCAGGGGGAGGTGGGTGACCACCAGCGGTGACGGTAAGTCCATCACCAGCGCCTTCTTTTCCATGACAATGCACACAAAACTTGGTATAAATTTCTTTTCCTTCTTCGAGGATCTGCTCATTGGAAGCAAGTGGGTTCTTCAAAAACTCACCGGCCATTTCATAACCATCATTTGTGTTTGGAATACCATAAGGAAGGTATCCTCTTGTAATGCTTCCTTCTGCAGGCAACAACGCCTCCATACTGTCCTTAAATGACGCGCCATCCATACTTAAGTCAACTTTTGCATAAGGCTCTAATGCAGGTGATCGGTACATGTCAGGCATATACTCAATACCAGGACTCTGTGAGTCACCACCACAAGATGTCATTGACAAGGTTAAAACCACAATGGCTATTTGCGCGAATGCGTATATTTTATTCGTCTTCATGCCTACTTTTCAAATATTTCAACAGGGTTCGTTTCTTGCAACACCGAACGGATTTCATCTTCTGTGATTCCCGCATTCTCATCCTTCATGATTTCAATAGCAAAATGATCATCTGTTGTGCGGGGATGAGGATTTCTGGCTGGCATTCCTGGAAGGGTTCTATTTCTGATAAAATAGGTAATCGCCATTCCATGCGCTGCACACAATACGGTAAACTCAAAGGTAATAGGAATGAAAGCCGGAAGATTTTGATATAAAAAGTTATTCGGTTTTCCTCCGATATTCATGGGCCAATCATCAATCATAAAAAACCACATACCGATCAATGCAAGCGTCATGGCCGTTAAACCGTATAGAAATGCAGTAATCGCAAGTCTGGTCCATTTGATACCAAGCACATTCTCCAATCCATGAACAGGAAATGGAGAATAAACATCTTTGATACGAATATTCTTGGAGAGGATGCTTTTTGCACCTTCAACCATCACTTCGTCATCATCATAAAGCGCGTATATTGCCTTACTCATCTTAGTGTTTGTTTTTATAATTGTCGCCAGAAGACTTTAGTATAGACTTCAATTCATTCAATGCCAATACAGGGAAAAACCTACTGAACAGCAAGAACAGCGTAAAGAAGATACCAATAGTTCCCAAGAAAATTCCAATATCGACAAATGTTGGATGGAACATACTCCAACTTGACGGAATATAATCTCTATGCAATGAAGTTACGATAATCACGAACCGCTCGAACCACATACCAACATTCACAAAAATCGATAAGATGAAGGATATAATAAGATTGGTTCGAAGTTTTTTAAACCAGAAAAGTTGAGGAATAATTACGTTACACGACATCATTGACCAATAAGCCCACCAATAAGGCCCAGTTGCTCTATTCAAAAACGCATACGCTTCATATTCCACACCTGAATACCATGAAATAAACAATTCAGAGAGGTAAGCCACGCCAACCATTGATCCCGTTATGACGATAACGATATTCATGTATTCAACATGTTTAATCGTAATGTAAGATTCTAAATTCAACACCTTTCTAGCGATTAACAACAATGTTTGAACCATTGCGAATCCAGAAAAGATAGCACCTGCAACAAAGTAAGGTGGAAAAATGGTCGTATGCCATCCCGGGATGACGGAGGTGGCAAAATCCATTGATACGATAGAGTGAACAGAAAAAACCAAAGGGGTAGCCAGTCCGGCCAAGACCAAAGAAACTTCTTCAAAACGAATCCATGCTTTAGCGTTACCAGTCCATCCAAAACTCAAAACACTGTAGGCCATTTTAGAAACCGGCTTGACTGCTCGATCACGGATAGTGGCAAAATCTGGAATTAATCCAATATACCAAAACACCAATGACACAGAAAAATAAGTTGAAATGGCAAAAACGTCCCACAACAGCGGTGAATTAAAGTTCACCCAAAGCGAACCAAATTGATTAGGTAAAGGAAAAACCCAATAAGCCATCCAAATACGTCCCATGTGAATTCCAGGGAACAGAGCCGCCATTATCACCGCAAAAATTGTCATCGCTTCGGCCGATCTGTTAATGGCCATTCTCCACTTTTGTCTGAATAATAATAGTACGGCTGAAATAAGTGTTCCAGCGTGTCCAATACCAACCCACCAAACGAAGTTGGTAATATCCCAAGCCCAGTCAACGGTAGTGTTAAGACCCCATACACCAATACCTCTGCCGATGGTGTAAAGTATACAACCGACACCCCAAAGGGCAACCATCACTGATATGGAGAATACGATGTACCAATATTTATTGGCCTTTCCCTCCACAGGCGCACATACATCCTCAGTGATTTGATGGTAAGTCTTATCACCTAGAATGAGTGGTTCTCTTATCGCTGCTTCTCTATGCATATGAACTCGTTATTCTGATTAATCAAGCAGTTTGTTCTGCTGCTGAATGTTCTGCGTTTCTAACTTTTGTTTGATACCAAACATTTGGCTTCACTCCTATTTCTTCTAGCAAGTTGTAGGCTCTGTCATGCATAGCCTCTGTCCGAACTTGAGACTTTTTATCATTAATATCACCAAATGTAATAGCGTTTGTTGGGCAAGATGCTGCACAAGCCGTTTGAATTGAACCATCTTTAACCGGCTCACCTGCTTTCTTAGCTTCTAATTTACCGGCCTGAACGCGCTGCACACAGAGGCTGCATTTTTCCATAACACCTCTAGACCTTACAACCACATCAGGGTTTAATACCATTCTAGCCAATGTGTCCTGAGATGGATTTACATCTGTAAACTTACTATCACCTATGTAGTTAAACCAGTTAAACCTTCTGACCTTAAATGGGCAGTTATTCGCGCAGTATCGCGTTCCAATACAACGATTGTAGGTCATCTGGTTGTAACCTTCTTCACTGTGTGTAGTAGCAGCTACAGGACAAACCGTTTCACAAGGTGCATGGTTACAATGCTGGCACATCACAGGCATGTAAGCTACTTCAGGATAATCTGAAGGAACCTCCATCGCTGTGTAATTCTTCTCTTGGTTGATGTCCCCATGAATCTCCGGATCTGCATCACTGCTGTAATAGCGGTCAATACGCATCCAGCTCATGGATCTTGTGCGATTAACCTCATCTTTTCCAACTACAGGAACATTATTCTCAGAGTGACAGGCAGTAACACAAGCTCCGCAACCGATGCATGTATTCAAGTCGATGGACAATCCCCATCTATGACCTAAATCAATATCGTGCTCTGCCCACAAGTCCAGCTTATCTACCGGTGTTTTTTCACCGTATGCATTCGCAATTTTAATCATTGGATTCCAATGCTCGCGATCATTTTCTTTGTATTCTTTAAGCGAAGTTTCGTTCAATATCTTACGTCCCATCATGGTGTGATGTGTCTGCGTTGAAGCGATATTATACCTCCTCTCAATTTTCTCAACATTAACCGGACTGCTATATTGAATAGTTCCACCCTTCACAGGAAGCATAGCGAATGCGTTCTCTCCGATCAACCGCTCACCTTCATACCCTTTTCCGTATCCCAATGCAACACCTATCGTTCCTCTTTTCTGACCTGGCATTGAAACAACAGGGAGTTCCATAGAATGATCACCAACGCTAACTCTTACCATCCCCGCGCGTTCTTGCTCACCCATCAAAGGATTTAATCCTTGCTCTCTCATATCAGCAGGATTCATAGTAACATACTGATCCCATACCACTTTAGTAACTGGGTCGGGAAGCTCCTGAAGCCATGGGTTATCCGCATTAATACCTAAGCCGATGCCCGTTTTTAGGTAAAAACTCACTTCCCATCCTTCTGCGTTTGATATGGCTGAAGAAGCCGCATCATTGACGGCAGTAACATCAAAAGTAACAGCAGCCGGAGCAGCATCAACAGAAACCAGGGCACCAACGCCATCATGAACGTAAGTATTCCATTTGTTGGCAAAAATCTTTGAAGAATCAGCTTCTCCTGAAACAGATGTATTCCATTTCGATTTTAAATAATCGTAGTATGAATGCTCACTTCCCATCCATTTTAAGAACGAATCTTGCCATTGGCGAGTATCGTAAATATTCTTAATGGTTGGTTGACTGAATGTGATTTCAGTTCCGAGCGGGTTTGCATCATTCCAGCTCTCTAGGTAATGATGAACAGGACAAACGTAAGTTGCTAGTTCAGATGAAAAATCAGGTTTTTCAGCAAATGAAACCGAAGTTTTGACTTTTGAAAGAGCATCCGCAAAACTCCAAGATGCAGGCATTGTGTAAACCGGATCGCTTTCCATCATGAAGAGAAGATCAACGTCTCCAGCATTCATTTCACCAATCAATGAAGCCACTGCTTGATCATCACCTTTTCTTAGGTGAGTAGGATTCAAAACATCCACTGTCGAGCCGTAGTTTGAAAGCGTCTGATTGATGCCGTTGATCACCGATTGAACGGATACATCATTTGAATCAGACACAACCAGCGACTTCCCTTTTGCCGCAACCAACTTAGATGCCGCATCTTTTATTTTCGACTCAACATTATTATCGTCTTCAGCAAGAGCAGCCATTCGAAGAATTGGTTGACCGACCATTCCCGCAACAGCATTGTAAAGCATTACTGCAGCAGTGCCATACTCTGACGGCCTAATAGCTCCACGAACGTCCGCATTTGAACCCGTCACTGACATGGTTGACTCAAATTGATAGTGCTTACTCATCGTTCCGTCTGGCTTTCTTAGCGAAGCATAATCTCTGGAAAAGCCAATAGGATTAATCCAGTTGACTAAAAAGTCTGCACCAATTGAAACTACCACTTCGGCCTTATCAAAGTGATAAGCAGGTATTGCTTCAACACCGTGTGTGGCCAAATTAGCTTTCCTGATCGCACTTGAAGAAACCGCGTCATACATTACATGGTTTAAGGTAGCCGATGTTGTTTCTTCCTCAGAGGAACCATCGCTGAGCCAAGCTTTCATTTCATCGATCAACGCTAAAGAAGTTGGGCTGATCATTGTAGATGATAAAATACGCACATTGCCGCCATTTGCCTTAACCCCTTCAAGAATCGTCTTCAACTCGCCATCAATCGTGTTCCAATCAATAGATTCGCCCGCCTTTAGGGGAGCTTTAAATCTTCTGTTATTATATAGCGAAAGAACTGAAGAATTCACTCTTGCACTCACACCTCCTTTTGAAGTGGAAGACAGTTTGTTTCCTTCAATATGAATAGGACGTCCCTCGCGTGTTTTGACAAGAACACTCGCAAAATCAAAGCCGTCAAAATAGGTTGAAGCGTAGTAATTCGCGATACCCGGCATCACTTCATCAGGCTTCACCACATAAGGTAGGCTTTTAACAACGGGCGTTTCACAAGCAGCTAAAGTCGCTGCAGTTATCCCAAACCCCATAAATTTCAAGAAGTCTCTTCTACTTGTATTCGTGGAATCCAGGTCTTTATTCGACAGGAATTTATCAACGGGCAGTTCTTCTGAAAACTCTTTTTCTGCTCGTTGAACAAATGACGGAGATTTTTCAAGTTCTTCCGTTCCCTTCCAATATATTTTCTTATTGCTCATAGCGCTCAATCACAAGGATTAATAATGACACTTTACACATTCGAGTCCACCAATATGCTCCACCTTGAAAGTTTCAAGGCCTTCTCCTTTATACTTTTCAACCAATTCATCATGAACCGATTCATAATAACCATTGCCATCCATACTGACATCGGTTTCACGGTGGCAATTAATACACCAACCCATTGTCAAGTCAGAATACTGATAAACTTCATCCATTTCTTCGATGGGACCATGGCATGTTTGGCATTCTTGCTTACCTACCACAACGTGTTGGCTATGATTAAAATAAACAAAGTCTTGTAAGTTGTGAATTCTGACCCATTCAATGGGCTTTGTTTCATACCCTTCAATATATCGAAGTTTATCAGGATCCCAGCCAATGGCATCATAGATTTTAGCAATCTCCTTCGTTCCTGAAACTTTTCCTTCCTGAACTCCCATGTGACAATTCATACAAATATTTACAGATGGAATCCCAGCAGACTTACCTTTTTCAACTGAATTATGACAATAAACACAGTTGATTCCGTTCTGACCAGCGTGGATTTTGTGTGAAAACCAAATCGGTTGCTTAGGTTGATAGCCTTCATAAACACCAATTCCATTAAGCATGTCCCATGTAAGAACTCCTAAATAGGAAGCGATTAAAAGAAGCGCAATTGCACTTACAATTCTATTTTTTACGAAGAAGCCAATAAACTCAGAAAACAAATCAGATGCAGGAAGCGGCTCATCACCTTCTTTCTGATTATTTAAGTTTTGGATGCTTCTATTTACTCCCCAAAGAACTCTAAAGACTACAAAAAGCACTACTATTACGAGAATCAACCACAAGGTAGGGTCGCCTGACGACTCAGCCGATCCACCGCCTCCATCAGATCCTTCTCCCGCAGCACTTACATCAGCTACTTTCGGTTCCCACGATTCGATATAATCTAGAACAGCCACAACTTCGTCAGTTGACAAAGCCATCGGTGTCATAACAGTTTTATTGTAATCTTCAAAGAGTTTCTTGGCATAAGCATCTCCGGTCTCTTTCATGTAACCTTGAGAATTCTTGATCCAAGAAATGATCGCCTCATCACTACCAGTACGTTCAGCCCAACTTGCTCGTGTACCTTTCAGAGCTGGGCCGATCATTTTCTTGTCCATTTTATGACAAGCCGTACAATTGGCTTTGAATAAAGCTTCCCCGTCTTGGGCCGAAGCTGGCGATGAAATTAAGAGCAGAGACAGAACGCTTGTTACTGTAAGCAACTTCTTTGTCAGGCTCACCCACTTATTTCGCATAGATTCTTTCAGTTTTCGTTGTAAAAGGGCGGTCAGAAAGCGGTGGCAAATTTAGAAGAATGGGGTTATGAGCGTTAACATTTCTTTAAAAATAGACGACTTGAGCATAATTTAAACTCATTCTATATAAGGTGTTTTAGCTGCTGTTATTAAGTGAGTTACTTGCAATTCATTTTAAAACAATCAACCTATATTTCTGACTCAGAGTACTTTCGCAGATATGATAACATTCAGAATGAAGCATTACCCAATTTTTCTTGCATTCATACTCTCAAAAGGCTTGTTGGGACAAACTCCCGGTCAAAACACGGGGAATGAGGTTGATTCGAATCATCAATCATCAACCATCGAGGTAGAAATGGAAGATAACATTGCTCAATTTCTTGAGATGACGGACAGTCTGGATCGAAAAAACCTGAGAACAACGGGATATAGAATTCAAATTTTTTCATCATCAGGACCACAAGCAAAACAAGATGCCTTAAAAAATCAAGCAAGTTTTTTGAACCTCTACAGCGATTATGGGGCTTATACTAAATGGAACTATCCTAATTGGGTGGTTCGATTAGGCGATTACCGTACCCACTTGGAAGCTTTGGAGTTTCATAATGAAATCAAATCGCTCTATCCAGCGTCATTTATAGTTAAAGATGAAATCAAAGTTGATTAGAGGATGAGGCATCGCAGCGAGATTATAGCTTCCTTGCTACTTCAACTTCCTCAAACCCTTCAATGATATCACCTTCTTGGATATCATTGTAGTTATCGATGTTTAATCCGCATTCGAAACCTGCTTTCACTTCCTTCACGTCTTCCTTAAATCGTTTCAACGATCCTAGCGTACCTGTGTGTTGGACAATGCCGTCTCGAATCAATCGAACTTTTGTATTTCTGGTGATAGTGCCATCGAGTACATAACAGCCTGCGATGGTTCCAACCTTTGATATTTTAAAGGTTTCACGCACTTCGATGTTAGCGACAACTTTTTCTTCGAATGTTGGCTTCAACATTCCTTCCATTGCGGCCTTCATATCATTGATGGCATCGTATATAATGGAATAAAGCCTTATCTCAATACCTTCATTTTCGGCATGTTTTCGTGCTTGCGCTGATGGTCTTACCTGAAAACCAATTATAATCGCTTCAGAAGCCGTGGCCAACAACACATCAGACTCTGTAATTTGACCTACAGATTTATGAATCACATTAATGGCAATGTTATCTGTTGAAAGCTTGAGCAATGAATCCGCCAAGGCTTCTACCGATCCGTCAACATCTCCTTTGATGATGAGATTCACTTCCTGGTAATCTCCAAGTTTGATGATCTCACCAATATCTTCGAGTGTTCTTCTGCGTTGAGTTCTGATGCTTTGCTCTCGTTGCAATTGCATTCGTCTGGTTGCGATGTTTTTCGCCTCTCGCTCATCTTCCATAACCACAAATGGATCACCGGCATTTGGCGCTCCGTTTAATCCTAGAAGACTTACTGGGTGTGAAGGCCCAGCAATTTCAATAGGTAAACCACGCTCGTTGAACATGGCTTTAACCCGACCATGATAACTGCCGGCCAAAATGATATCACCAATTTCAAGTGAACCTGACTGGACGATAAGAGTTGTAGTATATCCTCTTCCTTTGTCTAATGTAGCTTCAATGATTGTTCCTTTGGCCATTTTATCAGGGTTGGCCTTAAGTTCGAGCATTTCAGACTCAAGTAACACCTTATCCAACAGGTCATTGACATTCAACCCGTTCAATGCGCTGATCTCCTGAGTTTGGAACTTACCACCCCACTCTTCTACCAAGATGTTCATATTGGCGAGTTGTTCCCTGATCTTATCAGGATTTGCACCGTCTTTATCTATCTTATTAAAAGCAAAAACCATAGGCACCCCGGCAGCCTGGGCATGATTTATCGCCTCCACTGTTTGAGGCATAACCGCATCATCAGCTGCAATAACGATGATTGCGATATCCGTTACCTGGGCACCACGTGCACGCATTGCCGTAAACGCCTCGTGACCTGGAGTATCGAGAAAGGTAATGGTTTTACCATTTTCAAGATCCACACTGTAAGCACCAATATGCTGGGTAATACCTCCAGCCTCTCCAGCAATAACATTTTCTCTTCGAATGTAATCAAGCAATGAGGTTTTACCGTGATCAACGTGACCCATAACAGTCACAATTGGTGGCCTTTCTAAAAGTTGATCCGGATCTTCATCCTCATCTTCAAGCAACATGGACTCTTCAATTTCCGCGCTCACGAATTCCAAGGTGTAACCAAATTC
The DNA here is from genome assembly GCA_040905305.1 of Salibacteraceae bacterium. GTDB lineage: Bacteria > Bacteroidota > Bacteroidia > Flavobacteriales_G > Salibacteraceae > SHAN690. Next base: position 22,370 of record JBBDRU010000205.1, read on the forward strand.
TTCCGCAAGAAGACCAATTGTTTCTTTATCTAAACGCTGGTTGATGGAAACCATCATCCCGATGGACATACACATCGAAATTACCTCAGTAGGAGCGACATTCATCATGTTGGCGAGTTCGCTTACGGTAACAAACTCTGTAACCTTGAGGTTTTTCTGATCTTCTTGAGCCTGTTCAATCTCCTTCTGCATCTTTTCGCTAACGGCATCTCTTCGCTCTCTTCTATATTTAGAACGTGTTGATTTGCCCTTATTCTTCAATGCAGCTAAGGTTTCTCTAACCTGGCTTTGGATCTGCTCTTCAGTTAGCTCCGGTTTCGGTGCGGCTTTTGCGCCCTTTCTTCCAGGACCACTTCTGCGATTACCATCACGCCCTCCCGGTGAAGGTTTGTTGGTATCTACTTTTGCGATGCGCTTTCTCTTGCGCTTGCGTTTGTCATCCTCACTTTCTTCTTTCTTTTTGGCGGGTTTTGGCTCAGGAAGGTCAATTTTACCAACAAACTTCGGCCCATCTAACTTTTGGGCTTTGGCTTTCATCACCTCCTGCTCCTTAGGAGCCAATGGTTTCTCCTCCTTTTCTGCGGCTGCCTTTTCAGCAGCTGCGCTCTTCTCAGCCTCTTCACTCGCTTCTTTTGCCTTTTTTTCCTTCGCCTCGATCTCTCTTTTCTCTTTTGCCTCTTGTGCTATATCCGCTTTTTTCTTTGGTCGATTGGACTTAACAGAGGAAAGGTCTATTCTCCCAATGACGTTGGGTCCGCCTTCTCTCTCTTCAGCGCCTTCCTTCTTTGCTTTTGGCTCAACTTTTTCAATTGTTGGCCCTGAAGGCTTTTCTGTCTGCTTGGGTTTCTCTTCTGCTTTTGGTTGAGGTTTATTTTGTTCAACCTCATCTTTCTTTTCCTCCTGCTTATCTTCTTTAGGTTTCTTCGACTCAGGACTTGCATCTTCAAAGCCACCAACATTTTTGATCAGCACTTCATCCTGTTCAGATTGAGTATCTTGACTTTTCTTTTTATGCTGATCCAGTGTAATGGTTTCGCGAACAACTTTGGTTTGAGCAAGCTCATTGGATTGGAGTTTTTTAGCCCGATCAGGGGCGAACTCTTCCACTAACAGCCTGTAGGCTTCAGGGTCAATTTTTGTGTTGGGCCTCCCTTCAATGGTGATGCCTTTTTTAGCCAAAAACTCAACCACCGTTGGTAAGCCTACGTTAAACTCTTTTGCTGCTTTACTTAATCTTATTGGTGCTCCTTCTGCCATAAATAATATTACGAATCTCGTTAATTTAAAAGACTATAAGCAATTATTCAAATTCTGCTTTTAGAATTTCAAGGATTTCCTTCACTGTTTCTTCTTCAAGATCAGTGCGTTGAATTAAATCATCCGCACTTAACTCAAGTACGCTTTTTGCTGTATCACAGCCAATTGATTTAAGTTCATCAATAATCCAATGGTCGATTTCATCAGCGAATTCTTCCAAATCAACATCTTCATAATCTTCTTCAGATTCACGATAAACGTCAATTTCAAATCCAGTAAGTTTTCCGGCCAACTTAATGTTATGACCACCTTTTCCGATGGCCAATGAAACCTGATCAGGTTTCAGATAAACATTTGCTCGGCCTGTTTCTTCGTCTATTTTGATGCTCGTGATTTTTGCCGGACTCAAAGAACGCTGAATAAAAAGCTGATCGTTTACCGTATAATTAATCACATCAATATTTTCATTTCTCAATTCACGAACAATCCCGTGAATTCTTGATCCTTTCATTCCAACGCAAGCGCCTACAGGATCGATGCGATCATCATAAGATTCAACAGCCACCTTGGCTCTTTCACCAGGCTCACGAACAATTTTCTTAATGGTGATCAGACCATCAAAAATCTCGGGAACTTCCATTTCAAAGAGGCGCTCAAGGAAAGTAGGAGACGTTCGTGATAAAATGATCACAGGACTAGCGTTGCGCATATCCACTTTGCTAACCACAGCTCTAACTGTATCCCCTTTCTTAAAATAATCTGTTGGGATTTGTTCTGATTTTGGGAGAACCAGCTCATTACCTTCATCATCAAGAACGAGTATCTCTCGCTTCCAAATCTGATAAACTTCTCCGGTTATAATATCACCAACACGATCCTTGTATTTTTTATAGATCGAGTCTTTCTCAAGTTCCTGAATCTTACCAACAAGGTTCTGGCGCATGGATAGAATTGCTCTTCGACCAAACTCTTCGATTTTCAATTCTTCTGAAGCTTCTTCACCTACTTCAAAGTCAGGCTCAATCTTTATGGCTTCTGAATATGCGATTTCGGTTAATTCATCTTCAACAGCATTGTCTTCAACAATGGTTCTGTTCCTCCAAATTTCGAGGTCACCTTTATCAGGATTGATGATGATATCGAAGTTTTCGTCATCACCATATTCTTTGATGATCATGTTGCGAATAACATCTTCAAGGATATGCATCATCGTAACTCGATCGATGTTCTTTACCTCCTTAAAATCCTGAAACGACTCAATTAATTCATCGGTGTTCATGGTCGCGCTTATTTAAATGATATTAAAACTTTTGTTTCGTTAATGTTTTGCCAGTCCAGAACTTCTTCTCGTTCTGGCAACTTTTTTTTCTTCGAAGCAGGCAACTTGATTGTCAAGTTATCTTTAGCATCAATGAGTTCACCCTTAAGTTCTTTCCCATCATGAAGCATCACTTTTACTTCTCTGCCAATATTCTTCACAAATTGCCTTCTATCTCTCAAGGGTTTATTCAAACCTGCTGAGGAAACTGTAAGCTCAAAATCTTCCTGCTCTCTGTCTAGCGAACCTTCGATATGTCTGCTCACCGCCACACAGTCGTCAATGGTAACGCCTTTCATTCCATCAAGTTCAACCGTAATCTTATTATTCGAACTCACGGAAATATGAACGCTAAACATTTCTGTTCCTTCCAGTTTTTCTGCTACTAATTTGGCTATTTGCTCCTCAGAAATCATATTTTTCTTCCAAAAAAAATGAGGGGACTTCCCCTCACTTTCTCTTTTCGAGTGCAAATATAGAAAACTATCTCTTCGAGTTTACGGCTTTACTTGAATTCCATTTTTGTATATTGCCTTGGTAAGCACTTTGCCATCATCATCATAGTTGATGGTTTTGCCATGAGGTACTCCATTTTTGTATGTGCGCAAGCCGATCAATGTGCCGGTTTGGTTCCATATCCTACTCTTTCCGGCAAGCCTGTCCATATCATAGGACTCTTCGCGCATTTTAGATCCGTGTGGATAATAATAAGTGCATTTGCCGTGTTTGGAGCCTTCTTTATAGGAACATTCATAATCTATTTTACCTGAATCATAGTAGTAAACCCATGCACCTGTTTTTTCACCGTTGCTATAGCTTCCTTGTTCTCTGGTTTTTCCATTCATGAACCCATACATCCATTTTCCTTCGCGTTCACCATCTTTTCGATCACCTTCATAATTTAGCTCGCCATTGGGATACCAGCCCTTCCAGTGGCCATCCATTATTCCCATTTTAAAAGTGCCTTTATCCTTAACTTGCCCGTTTTCATACCATGCCATCCACTCACCGTGTTCCTTTCCTCGCTTATAATCGCCTTCTTGCAAGAGTTGTCCGTTTTCAAAAAATGTTTGCCAGTGACCTGACCTTAAATCTTTTTCATAATACCCTGTCTTCCATTTTGCGCCATTCTTATAATACATCTTCCATTCACCTTCTCGTAAATCGTTTTGAAACATGCCCGTACTTTCGATCTGACCATTGTCAAAATAATAGCTCCACACCCCATGTTGTTGGCCGGCTTTAAAGGGTCCTTCCTGATCCTTTACACCATTTTGATTGAACCAAATCCAATCTCCTTCCTTCAGACCGCCCTTATGCTGGCCTTTTATGCTAAGGGTATCATTCGGAAACCACCATCGATAAATGCCGTCTAATAGACCTTTTGCGTATTCAACGTGCTTCCAGGTATTACCATTTTCAAAGTAAAACTTCCACAAGCCTTCTCTTTTTGTGCCTTTTAAAGTTCCTTCATATTCAAGGTTTCCATTCTGGAAATAATGCTCGACCAATCCATTGACGATCGAATCCTGAACAGCCGTTTTTGACTTCAGCGGTCCTTCGTCATAATAGTCATACAAGATACCATCTCCGTTTTCGAGCGTTGGTTCCAACTCTTTATTCCAACAACTCACCGGATGCATCATTCCTTCATCGTAAAGAACAACTTTCCACAAATCGCCTTCCGGATACCAATGTTTCCAGATACTGTCCTTAAGATCATACGTGTACTCCCCCATGGTTTTCATGTTACCGTTTGCATACCATTCACGGTAGGCGCTATCGGCCACGCTCTCAAGCAGGCCATCGGTATAAACCAACTTATAATGCCCTTCTGCTTTTCTCAATCCGTTATCATACCAATACATCACTGAACCGCTGAGCAAACCATTGTTATAAACGCTACGCTCCATTTTTTTTCCATTCTTATAGAAGTACGTCCATTCGCCATGCTTTTTGCCTAACAAGAAATACCCTTCATAATACACCTGGGATTGATCTTTGTCATAATAAGTGACCACGTGCTCAGGTTTTGCCAAAGTCGGCCTGGACTCTTGAGCAAATGCTTTGAATGCGATAAACACAAGCAGAAAAGCGAAGATTTTTTTCATAAGATCAAAGCTAATTGCGTGGATTAAGCTTGAAATATGCTGGTCTAAAAGTTTTACCACTTACTTGTTGAATTTATAATTTGTCGTGTATTGTCTTGAGGCAAATCCTTTCCTTTGCGGCAAAATTTGAATGATGAGTGATGCTTATGTAAACGTTTCGAAAGCTAATGGAATAGCCACGATTGAGTTTTTTCACCCGCAAAGTAATTCCTTGCCGGGTCGCATTTTGAATGAATTGGCAGAGGAAATTTCATCAGCAGGGAAAGATAAGAACGTTTTGGCCATTTTGTTAAAAAGCGGAGGTGATCGCGCGTTTTGTGCCGGAGCAAGTTTTGATGAATTAATCGCCATTGAAGACGAGCAAACGGGTCATCGTTTTTTCAGCGGGTTTGCCAATGTAATTAATGCCATGCGCACATGTCCGAAATTCATTATTGGGCGTGTTCAGGGGAAAACAGTTGGTGGAGGTGTTGGCGTAGCGAGCTCTATGGACTATTGCTTTGCCACCAAACATGCGGCCATAAAACTTTCAGAGCTTGCGGTGGGAATAGGCCCATTTGTTGTGGGGCCAGCCGTAGAGCGTAAAACAGGCAAAGCCGGGTTTACTGAACTTTCTATGGCGGCAACAGAATGGCGCGATGCAGAATGGGCAAAAAACAAAGGAATCTACGCTGAGGTTTATGATGATGTTGACAGCATGGACAAGGCTATAGCGGGTTTCCTTGACAAAATAAAAAGCTACAATCCGGCAGCGATGTCGGAAATGAAAAAAATATATTGGCAAGGAACCGAGCATTGGGATAGTCTGCTTCAAGAACGTGCACAAATAAGTGGCAAGTTAGTGCTATCTGAATTCACTCGAAACGCCATAAACAAGTTTAAGTCAAAATCATAATTATTTTACTCTTATGAAACGTTTCGGAATTGCATCGTTGTCATTGTTAATAGCCGTTGTATCCTTCGCTCAGGAATCGGAAGAGCCCGACTCGGCAAAAACCGGCCCATGGGTAATCAAAACAGTTTTGGGCCTTAACTTCGCGCAAACTTATCTCGAAAATTGGCAGGGCGGAGGTCAATCGGCCATCAGCGGAACTACTTTAGCTAACATCAATGCCAATTATAAAAAAGGGAAATGGTCCTGGCAAAACTCTCTTGATGCCGCATACGGTCTAACACGCCTTGGAGATAACAAAGTGCCCTTTCAAAAGACAGATGATCGCATCGAAATCAACTCAAAGGTTGGGCGCACATTGAAAGCCGATAAACTATCCTGGACTGGATTATTCACCTTCAGAACACAATGGGATGCCGGTTATGATTATGGTGAGGTTCCTTCTCCTCTGATCTCTGATCCCTTTTCACCGGCCTATACTTTAGCAGGTATTGGTATGGACTACAAGCCTAATGATGATTTATCCATTTATGTTTCACCCATCACAAACAAAACGACCATCGTTGATAATCAGCGCCTGGCAGATGAAGGTGCGTTTGGTGTTACAGCCGCAGAATACGATCCCATTTCGGGAGTAAAACTGGTGGATGGAGAAATTGTGCGATTTGAGGTTGGAGGCCTGGTTAAAGTTCAATATAGCAGAGAAGTCTTTAAAAACGTGAAACTGAGCACGAGGGCAGATTTCTTCTCGAATTACCTCAATAACCCGTTGAACATCGATATCAATTGGGAAACACTTATTGCGATGAAAATCAATGATTACTTATCGGCAAGCATCACCACCAACCTGATTTATGATGATGACATAAAATTTGATGTTGATCGGAATAACGATGGTGAGGTTGACGGACGTGGACCACGAACCCAATTCAAAGAAGTATTTTCTTTAGGTATTCAATACCAGTTTTAATCAAGTAGCGGTGTCATTAAAAAATCGCGCATGGGGATTCCGGCTTCGAAGGTTTTAAATACCTCATCCATCAAAGAATCGCTTGTTATCAGCTCGGGGCTAAGCGTGGCATAGTAGTAAAACTGTTTATTGGCAATGAGCGGCTGCTGATCTTGAATTTCAGCTAACTCAGGTGGAAGTCGCTTGTTTTTTTCGCCACGTATTTCGCCATATGTTGATCTGAATGCCCGATCATTCAGGCATTTTTTAAAAGCTTCCTGATTATATAAGATTTCTTGCCTGATCTTATAGAGCTGATCTTTATCGGGCATGTAAACACCACCGTAAACACGCAAATGTTCATGGCCCATTTCAATGTACATACCAGACATGGTTGTTTCCTTTTTTCCACCCTTCCCTACCACAGCTGAAACCAAGGTTTTATATGGTGTTTTGTCTTTCGAAAAGCGAATATCCCGATTGATCCTGAAAATGGCATCTTTTGCTTCGATGCGGCATTCAGCGTCATAATGTTGCATGCGCAAAATCATTTCTGAAACAAAGCCTTTAAATGGTTCTTTGACAAATGACTCATATCGCTTTTTGTTTGCCTGAAACCATTCACGGTTATTGTTTGCCTTCAAGTCCTCTAAAAAAAGTTCGAATTCCGGTTTAAACCATGCCATATATCCTTGATTAGATGTTAAATATTGAACCGACAAGCAGCGCTACCTGATCAGGGTAATCCTAAACGTGGTTCCCACGCCCAATTCAGATTTCAACACATATATTTTTCCGTTGTGGTATTCTTTGATGATGCGCTGGCTGAGCGATAAACCCAGTCCCCATCCGCGTTTTTTTGACGTGTATCCGGGCTGAAATATAGATTTGAATTGGTTGGCGGGAATGCCTTTTCCTGTATCGGTAAACTCGATGTAAACCTTTGAGCCTATATCTTCTACCGTAATGTGAATGGATCCACGACCTTCCATTGCGTCAAGTGCGTTTTTAACTAAATTTTCAATCACCCATTCAAACAAAGAGCGGTTCAGGGTTACCATTACGGGTTGAATTGGAAATGTTGATGTGATTTTCACATTCTTACCAGTACGGTGTTTAAAGTATGCTACAGCATCTTCTAAAAGAGGGATCAAGTCTTGTTCTTCAAGCCTAGGCTGAGAACCAATTTTACTAAACCGGTCGGTAACTACCTGCAAGCGTTCAACGTCTTTCATCAGTTCATCGGCCACTTGCTTGTTCTTTTCATCTTCACGCAGCAACTCAATCCATGCGATCATTGAAGACAGTGGCGTACCTAATTGATGAGCGGTTTCTTTGCTCATTCCTACCCAAACTTGATTTTGCTCTGCCTTTCTTGCCGTGCTGAACAATAGGTAAGCGATGAAAACAAACAGACCAATTATGCCAAATTGAACAAAAGGATAATACGTGAGCTGAGTGAGAATAAACGAGTCCTGATAATAGACCAAAGCTTTTCGTCCGTTAATCTCAACCTCAAGGGGCTTGTGCTGACTCAACATTTGTTTCAATTTCTCCTTCAAGAGCTTTTCATCTGCTATTACCTCAGGGTCAACATTTCCATACTCAATCACTTTTCCTGATGTATAATCAAGTAAAATAAGTGGACTGGTGGCTGCATTAAGCATCAATTCAGCGATGAATGATTCCTGAAGGTCTTCAAACGTCTTTTTCAATTCAGCAAACAGCCGCGAGTCTTTGTAGTATAAAAACACTTTTGAATCTCCGTAATACACAATTTCTATAGGATCATATTGTGCAGCCATATCCTCGATCTGTCGCTTTAAAAACCGCTCTTCATCAACACTATCAGGAATTTCAATGTTTCGGTGTGATGTGATTTCACCCTGCTCGTTGGTCAAGATCACGGGCACGGTGGTGTTGTCATTTAAAACGTTCAATGCAAAGCTCAAATCGCTGACATCAGGGCGTGTGACATAGCGTGTGGCCTCGAGATAGAGTTTTACTTTATTGCGCTCACCTTGTTGAAGTTTGTCAAAAAGCTTGCTAGTGTAACGTACCAATGAAGATCGTTTTTTTACTGCCTCAGCCCATATTTCAACTTTAGTCCGTTCTTCCTGAGCCACTTTATCCACCAGCGTTTTGGTGTACCACAATGAGAGTCCTACAAAAACTAAAGCAGCACCAAAAAGCAACAGTTTCCAGCGTTGCTTATTGGAATAAATATTAATGGAATTTTTCAAAATTAAATTGAACAACTATTATTCAGTGCAGCGAATTACGAATAAATCTTGAGATGATCTTGAAACCCGCCAAAATGAATGCGTTCAAATATATAAACCTGAGTTCGACCATAAATTTGAGCATCAGATTTTAAAGAAAAGATAAAAGAC
>JBBDRU010000206.1:0-5454 GCA_040905305.1 Salibacteraceae bacterium
AGACTTTACACGGTCGCGGTCATAAGTTACTCTTATAAAAAATAGTGTTAGACCATCAGATGCAAAGCAAGGCTGGGTTTCCCAATTTCTGCTATTGATTGTGCGCCCCATATTCACAGGTTTTGACCATTCATTGCCATCGCGGGCCGAAACAAATAAATCACAACTTCCAAAACCATTTTTATCCGGACCGTATGATCCAAAAAGCTCACAAACCGTAAAGATCACATACTTTCCATCAGGTGAAATTGTAGGAGCTCCTTCTCGCCAGGGTGAATTGATGGGAGGTCCGGGGTTGTATGCTTTTTTCCATTCATCATTATCGTCTTTCTCACAAAAGAAAAATTCTTCATCGCTTCCATCATTTGAGTAGGGATTGTTTGGCGCGGGAATCTCTCGGGTAAATATTAGTAATTGTTCATCAGCGGTCATTGCCGGAAAGTATTCATCGTATTCCGAGTTCACATTTTCACCCATGTTTTCAGGATTGAAATCAACGGGGTTTTCAAGTGCCCACATGGCAAATTCGCAACTAGCTGCACCTCGTTTCGCTTGCATATAGTTGTTTGACTCTGGAGGGGCAATTCCCATATACTGCTCGAAATAGGAGAGAGCTTTATCGTATTGTTCTCGTTCTTGAGCAATTTGAGCCAGGTTGATGATAAGGGTTGGCACAAAACGCGGATCTTGCTTTACAATATCTTCCATGAGTTCTACAGACTTGTCGATCTGCCCCATGCGCATGTATGTTTCTCCGAGATCAAATTTTGCATCGAGGTATTGAGGGTCTCGTTCTAGCGCTTTTTGATAATATAATTCCGCTTGCTCATAGCGATTGAAGCGTTTGTGCTGCTGAGCTTCCTGATAAAACTTTAGTGCACGGTTGTTTTCCGTTCCACCGCGCTGCGCCAGAATTTGAGCAGAGAACAAACAGAGAATAAGCAGCAGAGTAATTCGCATTTAAGGAATGTTTAAATATTTATGGGTTTGCAGAGAAATACGCCATTCTGGATTTTTTTGAATGTAGCTTACGATCAATTCCATGGATTTTTCCTTTTTGCTCCATTCAGGTTGTAAATAAAGTAAACATTTTTCATTCACTTTTTTTGCGTGAGCTTCTGCAAAATCAAAATCACTTTTATGATAAACGATCACCTTCAATTCATGAGCCTTTTTATAAATGTTTGATTTTGGCAGTTTGAATTTCTTTGGAGAAAGAGTAATCCAGTCCCATGATCCGGTTAATTCATGCGCTCCGGAGGTTTCGATGTGCAAAGAGTAACCTTTTGTTTTTATCGCTTCTGTAAGCGGCTCAAGGTCATACATTGTGGGTTCTCCGCCTGTTATTACAATCGTTTTGAGTCCCGACTGGCCAATTGCTGAGATGATATCATCCACTGACATGCTGTTGTGATTATCCAGCGGCCAGCTTTCTTTTACATCGCACCAGTGGCAACCAACATCGCAGCCACCCAAACGGATGAAATATGCTGCTTTACCGGTGTGAAATCCTTCTCCCTGAACGGTGGCAAAATGCTCCATTACGGGATAAATTGTTGGTATGCGTTCTTTATTCATAGAAATAATGGACTGCAAAAGTACGTTCTCTGATGGCTTTCATTGGGTAGATAGCGAATGAACCCTAAATTTGTGGGCGATGCAAACTCCAGAATTGAAATCTGCTGAGAAAACCGTGTCTGACCACAAAGTGAAAATAGAAGAACAGATAGCTCTTTTTAAAAAGGGCACGCAGTATATTAAGTTACTTCGACCTGCTACGATCGCTGGCGGCATTTTTAAATTGAGCCCACCAGCACAGCGCCAGGCGGAACAACGGTTTGATGATGAAAAAGATAATTGGAAAGTAACAAAATTTGTTCCTGCTTCGGGAGCGGCAACAAGAATGTTTAAGCGGGTTTTTCAGTGGATCGATCAACCAGAAAAGTACGAACAAGACATCAAGGAGTTTTTTAAAAAGGCTGAATTATTTCCTTTTTTTGAAGATTGGTTGTCTGCCGCAGACCGGGCTGATCTGGAAACATTTGAAAGCGGATTAGAATCGAGAGTTAAATGGCTAAAGCTGCTTGTTGCAAGTGATGGCATGGACTTAGCCAGGAAGCCCAAAGGTCTGATTCCATTCCATATTCTTGATTCAGATAAAACCCAATCACCCATTGCTGAGCATCTGAAAGAGGCTATGTATTATGCATCAAGCAATGGTGTAGCCAGCGTCCATTTTACAGTTTCGGTAGATCATCAGGATCAATTTAAAAAGGAAGTAGAACGATGGATAGAAGAAGAACCATTTTCAAAGTTTACCTGGGAAGTGGATTTTTCAATTCAGCTTAAATCTACTGATACCATTGCTGTGGATTTGAACAATGAGCTGGTAGAGCAAGAAGGTGAAATACTTACTCGCCCGGGAGGTCATGGCGCTCTAATTCATAACCTAAATGCTTTGGATGCAGACCTGGTTTTTGTGAAGAACATCGACAATGTGGCGCATGAAAGATTTATTGAGACAACGGTAAAACACAAAAAGGTGCTTGCAGGGGTTTTGCTCGAATTGCGAACGGATTTGAAATCTTTGCACACTGATTTGAGCAAAGGGCTCGTAGATGAAATTAGCATCAACGAGTTGCGCGAGAAGTGGAAAATAAGAATTCCGAGGGGTTATCAAAAGCTCAAGAATTATCTGAACCGTCCGATTCGTGTATGCGGAATGGTGAAAAATGAGGGAGAGCCCGGTGGTGGGCCCTTTTGGTCAATGGATAAATATACAGGTGAAAGTTTGCAAATCATCGAGCAAGCTCAGATCGATCCAAAAGACGCCCGTCAGCAGAACATTGTTCAGGGGTCAACCCATTTTAACCCTGTAGATTTAGTTTGTTTTGTGCGGAATTTTAAAGGTGAGAAAATTGATTTGCTTAATTACATTAATGAAGATCAGTATTTTATTTCAGAAAAAAGCCATGAAGGAACTGCGATAAAGGCTTTGGAGTGGCCGGGTTTGTGGAATGGTGCTATGGCGAATTGGATCACTATTTTTGTTGAGGTGCCAATAATTACCTTTAACCCCGTAAAAGAGATAACTGATCTACTGAGAAAAAACCATTTAAATGGATAACATTTAAAGCAACTTTATTTTATCGTTGCGACTAGAAGACGACTAGTAACGCATGAAATGATTACAGCCAATATAAAAAACATGATAAGAAAATTTTTCACGTCCGTATTTTCCGTGTTATTGCTGATGTTCGTTAACTCTGTTAATGCACAATGTCCAAGCAGTCCGCACAATACAATTATGAACCAAAACAATGGACAGGATGGACTTATGTTTAATATCACAGCAATAAACGCGGTTACGATCGATTCAGTTTGGTCAAATTTTGCAAATGGCACTATCGGAACGGCTGAAATATATAGCAGAACGGGAGGGATTGTTGGTTTTCAAAACAATGCAGCAGCCTGGACGCTTGTTGGGTCAGCTAATAATGTTGTTAGTGCCGGTATTAATAACTTTACCCATATTCCTATTAATATGAATCTTGCCATACCTCAAGGTACGGTAATGGGGGTTTATGTAACTGGAACAGGTACAGCTGGCACTCCAATTATGAGATATACCAATGGTGCAGGTACAGCTGGAAACTTTTATAACGCTAGTGCAGACATTCAGGTTTCTCAAGGGTATGGTAAGGATTATCCATTTGGAGCGACATTTAACCCCAGAATATTTAATGGGAGAATCTTTTATAGTTGTTGTCCGACCCCTCCAGCACCTCAAGGGCCGATTTCTGGAGACTCAACGCTATGTCAGGGAGATACCGTCAGTTTTAGCGTTCCCTGGGATTCTATCGCTGTGGAATATGAGTGGACTGTGCCAAGCGGTGATACAATCATTGATGGTGAAGATGACTCTTTAATGACCATGGTTGTGGGGCCTAATTCTACCGGAGGACAAATATGCGTGGCTTTGGTTGATACCTGCACCTCAAGCCCTCAGATATGCATTAATTATACTATTAATCAACCAGCAACACCCTCGTCTATTTCAGGGCTGTCAACGATATGTGCTAATAATTCCGCAACCTATACAACGCCTTCAATTGCTGGCGCGATTAGTTATACCTGGACAGTGCCTTCTGGAGCAACCATAAACTCTGGACAAGGTACCACATCCGCTAATGTTACTTTTGGGTCTGCATCAGGAAAGGTGTGTGTTTTGGCTACTGATAGTTGTGCAAGCAGCGATTCCATTTGTTATAATGTTCAGGTAAACGCTGGCCCTTCTCCTGCTGTGGCTGGTCCAGACCGCATAACGTGTTCGGAGATTGATGTCAACCTCAACGCGCAGTCACCTGCCATCGGAACAGGAACATGGAGCTTCGTGAGTTCTCCTTTTAGTAATTACGGAACAATAGACGATACGCTATCTCCGACATCAGCATTTAACGCTATGCAGGCGGGAACTCATGTTCTGCGTTGGACGGTTACTACCCCTGGATGTGATGCGGTTTATGATGATATGGAAGTAGAGGTGTTGATTGCCCCAACAGCAGATTTTGAATTTGAGAATGGATGTGAAGACACAGCGATTCCGTTTAATGATTTATCTCAAGGCAATGGGTCATCAATAGGATCTTATTATTGGGATATGAACCAGGATTTAGTTTTTGACCATTATGGAACCACTCCGAGTCACACATTCAACGGTTCAGGAACATTTCCTGTACAGTTGATCGTAAACAACCTGGGGTGTTCTGATACCATTATCAAGCAGGTTGAGGTGTATGCTTCCCCAGAAGTTAATATTAGTTCATCGGATATTTGTCAGGGGCCTAACTCTCAGATAGTCAACAATACAAGTATTGCCTCTGGGTCGATTGATTCATTGATATGGAACTTTGGTGATGGTTCAGGTTGGCAGCCATCAGGAGCTCCTAACTTAAACAATTCACCAAGCCATCTTTATGAAGATCCAGGGAATTATACGGTAAACCTGAAGGCTATATCAGATGAAGGCTGTGAGTCAACGGGAAATACGAGCTTAAAGATCTTTGCCAATCCTGTTGCCAGTTTTGATGTTGACAACGCATGTCAATATCAAACCACCGCTTTTAACGATCAAAGCCAGGTGATTGGATCAGATGTGGTAATATGGAATTGGAATTTGGGAGATGGAGGAGTTACCTCAACATCAGAAAATCCCACGCATGACTATAACGCAAATGGAATAGTTCCAGTAACATTGAGTGTAGAAAGTAGTGATGGATGCACGGATGACACTACAGTAAATGTGGAGATATACCCAACACCAACGAGCGATTTTAATTTTTCCAATCGCGTTTGTGATGGAGAAGAGACCACCTTAGAGCAAGTGTCAACGATAGATTATGGTGGGTTTGATCGCTTTGAATGGACGGTAATAGAAGATTCCTTCAGCTTCAC
>JBBDRU010000207.1:0-11146 GCA_040905305.1 Salibacteraceae bacterium
CGCTGCGAGCTTTGAATTTTAAGCTCTGCATCACGTTTGGAAAGATCATATTTGATTTGAGTTTCAGCAACGGCATTGGCAGTTTGCACAGAGAAAAGTGAATCATCATAAATGTCCATCTGCTCATACGACTCAAATGCTTTTTGATAGTCCCCCAATTCCTCAAGAATCTTGGTTCGATCATAATATGCGCTTAGAATTTCCGACAACCGGTTTCTTTCCATGGCCATCTCCAAAGAAAGCAAGGAGAGTGAGTCAGCATCATTCAAACGCCCCATCCAACTCAGAATCATAACCGCATTATGATAGGCTTCATCCTTTGCATGATCGATGTCATCATCATCTATCAACTTAAAATAAATATCCAGTGCAGCATGGGTATCTCCTTCAATAAACATATCCACAGCTCTATCATTGAGGTATTTAGAATACATATCAGGATCAGATTGTTCAGTGAGGTAAATTTCCGCACTATCGAGGTAAACCTGAGCGCTATCATGATTTTCCAACATTCCGAAATAATTGTTCAACAAAAGAAATGCCGTTGCCTTCATGTCATCCGTGATGTTTTTTGAAAGAATGGATCGTATTTCAGGAATTAAACCATCAAGCTGCTCGTCCATTTCAATGCGCTTGTAATGCGCATAGAGGTCTCTCATCGCCTCCAGTTCATAGTATAAATCACCTGAAGACCGTGCCATGTCCAATAATACTTGCAAAACATAAATCCCGCTGTCTCGTTTATCCAGCTTGGTGTGGACATTGTTTAAAGCCAAATAGACTTCCATCTGGAGCTTTTTATCGCGACTCGTCAGAGCGATTTTATCGGCTCTCAAAACGGCTTCTCTTGCAAGTCGCGGAAAATACCGATAGTATGAATTTGAAAAATTGACCAATGAATGTCCGTCCTGAGGAGACTCTTCAATAATGTCTTTATACTCCTTCACAACATCATCATAAAGCGGCTGGCACATAGCATTTCCCTGAAAAAGAAGAAAAATAACCAACCATGAAGAAATATAAATGAAAGCCTTAGTCATCAGCGCCTTGATCCTTATCAATGTCTTCATCGGCTTTTTTCAAGTGACTGTTTTTTGAATTTATACGTTGTGGTTGATTTAAAACACTCACTTCTACTTCAAGCATGGCATTGCTTAATATAAGACTATCAGCATCCATACTGAATGAACTTGTTGCAAGTGTGTCTTTTAATTCATGCCAGCTACCGTTGGGGAATACATTTGTTTGAACCAAGACTGCACGCAAACGCGTTACGTGATTAACGGAATCATAGTCAACTGCATAAGTGGTTGCGCCAACATCAAATTTACCTGAGTCTGTGTAAACCATCAACTTTACCACAATAGGAGCTCCAGTATCACGCGGAAGGTATGAAATTTCAATATCAAGGTCTTGTGGTTGAGCTACAGAGTCTTGATTTTGTTCTGTATTTATTGTTTCCCTTTTTTCATGCGTTGTACTTGCTGAATCGGAAGAGCCGTTGCAAGCGCATAGGGCAAATGTTAGAAGGACTAATAAAGCGTTGATATTTTTCATAATGAGTTTATTTGATTTGTTATTTTATGATATACTTATGCATTTACAATAGGAATTGCGATTTCAAAATGCACTCCGTTTCCAGCGGTTGAATTGAGCTTCAATTCACCTTCCAGAAAGTTTACCCTGCTTTTGATGCCACCAAGTCCAAAACTATTTTGCTCTCGAATCAAATCACGATTAAAGCCTTTTCCATCATCACGATAATCAAGTTTGAGTTGGTTCTTTTCATGTTTGATCATCAATTTTATTTCATCAGCCTCAGCATGTTTCAAAGTGTTGTTTACCAATTCCTGAACAATTCGGTAAATCATTACTTCATGCTTATTATTCAAGCGTCTTTCTGGCTCATCATAGGTAAAGGAAATAATCATGTTGCTGGATTTTCTCACCCGTTCAAAAAAGTCTTCAATACCTTCAAGGAGCCCTAATTTCATCAAAACTCCAGGCATCATATCATGAGCAACCCGTCTCACTTCTTCACCTGCACGATCAATAATTTCTCCCGTGCTTTTGAGAAAGTCAATTCCTGCAAGTTTTTTTACTTCTTCTTCAATATTGCTCAGGTGCAATTTTGCTGTGCTAAGCAATGCACCAATACTGTCGTGTAAATCACGAGCTATTCGTTGACGTTCCTGTTCTTGAGCAAATAGCATAGACTGTAGCGACAGGACTTCTTTCTCTTTCTCCAGTTTGGCTATTCGCTGCTCCGCTAGCTTACGATTGGTTCTCAGTCGATTGCCGTAAACAATCACCGAAGCTGTTATCAATACAATCAATAATAAGGTGAGAGCGAAGAAAAAGTTTCGTTGTGCCATTTGAACCGCAATTTCAGCTTCTCGTTGAGCAAGATCATATTTTGTTTGAGCCTCGGCTACAGCATTAGAAATTTGAATGTTGTAGAGTGAATCATCAAAAACATCCATTTGCTCATAGTAATTGAACGCTTTGCGGTAATTTCCCGCTTCATAATTGAGAATGGCAGCATCATAATAGGCTCCGATGATCTCCTCAAGATCATTATCATTTTCAGCAACTTTGATGGCTAATTGAGCCAAAGAATCAGCTTCATCAAAAGCTTCCAGCCATGAATAAATCAGAATAGCGTTATGAAAAGCATTGGACATTATGTTGCTTGAAGCGGTGTCGGAGATCAGTGATGTATATGTTTCAAGCGCTCCAAGCGTATCCCCATCATTAAACCGATCGATGGCTCTATCGTTTAAAACGATTTGTTTCAAGCCTTTGTTGGTGCTGTTTTCCAGATATTTTTCAGCACTATCCAGAAAAATGCGACAACTATCAACATCTCCAAAATAATCATGGAAATTATTCAGCGTCAAGTATATTCTTGCTTTCTCCTCCGAACCCAGATCATGCTGCAACAAATCACGCAGTTTTAAGATGGTCTTAAACACCAGCTCGTCCATTGCTAGAATATGATAAAGTTCATAAAGGCTGCGATATATCTTAATTTGACTTGAATAATCAGCGTTTTGCTCGGCCTTTTCCAGCGCACGGAAATAAAAGTTAAACGCACTATCCGGAAGGTTTAGTTGGCGATAATTATCAGCCGCTGCCCGGTAGGATAAAACCGCGAGAGAATCGTTGGGCTGACTTTTTAAGCGGTGTAATAATCGATCCACGGCCTTTTGAGAAAGCTGTGGAAATTTTCCGAGGTTGGCATAAATGAATTCAAGCAATTGCCCAGACTCGTCTTTAGAACCTTCCTGGACTTTCTGCAAATTCTCCAGCGCACGTTCATACTCTGATTGTTGGGCAAAAGCAGAGCTTATCAACCCGAAACACAATATGATTACTACAAAGGTTTTCAACGAGTTCAACTATCCAATAATATTTTTTTTTGCACGTTTAAGTGATTTCGACTTAAGTCTGCTCAACCTTGATGAATTTTGCACGGATACTTTCCAATGCAAAACTGCATCGTTTGCGATATTACCATCGGCATCTGTACTGATTTTGGATAACGGAATATCAATTAAGCCTTCTACCATGGTGTCATCAAGGCTTTGTGGATCCGTATCAGTTAAAACGATGTCGATAAGCGTGGTTTTATCTGCTTGATTGTATGTTATTAAACAGTCATCATTGAAAAGCTCAGTAGCACCAGATTCACTATGAATATATATGTGTGCTTTCACCGGTTCATTATGTGATCGAGCATCAAATACAAGAATTGAATCGAGGTCTTCTAGTGGTTCAGAGGTAATCATATTGATTAAGAATTAGGTTTAACAAAAGAGTTATATACTTATGACTTTCGGTTTAGAATGATCTCTGTGCGTCTATTGGCTTGATGTTCACGATCGCTGCAATCTACACCGTCCGTGCACCTGTTGATGATACCTTGCTCGCCATATCCTTTTCCTGAAATAACATCTGGTTTCACCTTTCTGCTAATCATGAAATCAACGATGGCTTTCGCCCTTTGGTTAGACAAGGTTAGGTTGTCATTTGCATCACCATTGGCATCAGTATAAGATGCAATGGATATGGTGATATCTCTGCCAGTTCTAAGTTTTCTTGCTAGGTTCTTGAGCTCAAGTAAATACACATCAGGAATTTGATAGGCACCTGGTTCATAATAAAGTTGCATATCAATCACCGCAGATTTTTCATTGCCCTCTAAAAACCGTTCAACTTTCAGCTGCGTATCTTCCGATTCCAGTTGAGCAATTTTGTTCAATTCTGCTGGAAGCACCTTGTATTTGAAATCCGTTGATCCGTCTTTAGCCATTTTCCCCAGCACAACACCGCTTTGATTGGCTATAAAAACAGGCTGTCCACCCGCCTTTTCGTATGCATCTGGGGCGTTAATGCTGTATTCTTCCTGAGCGTTTAGGTTGTGAAAGATAAAATCGCCATAATTATCTGTTCGGGTTGATTCCAATACATTTCCACCTTCATCAACGAGCTCAACATGACCATCGCTTATTGGTTCCAGAGCTTTTTCACCAGCCAGTAGTTTTCCTTTAAAGTCCACATAAGTTCCATCGGGAAACTTATCAAAACGCTCTGCCGAGCCTACCTCAGTTGACCATTTTATATTCGTCATTTGACTTACTTGTGCTAGAAAAACGGATTGCTCTCTCACACCTTCTTTTCGTGGCCTATTGAGGCCTATATGAATATTTCCATCCAGCCCAACAGAAAGTAAATCTGCTGTTCCATTAAAATCTCCTTCTGGAGCGAATGCAGAAATCGGTTGAATTTTTTTATCACATGTCAAAATGAAACCGTCTAACCCCCGGCTGTTGACAGGGTAATTGTCGAATTGTTCGAAATCTGTGAACGAACCACTTATCACTACATTGTATTGTGGAGTAATGATTAAATCCTGAAAGTTTGTTTCATAAGAAACTTCCCAGTTATCTTTTTTTCTGATCTCGCCTTTAGAATCGAGTTGATAAACAAAACCAGTTTTTGCCGACATTCCTTGGATAGTATGCCCGGCAACAATTGCACTGCCGCTGCCATCTCCATAAATTGTTCGGGCAAAATCTGTGTTTTCGGTTCCGTATAATTTTAGATAATTCAATCCGCCACTGGAAGTAAGCATCAATACAAACCCGTCTAACCCGCCCTTTGATTCGAGGGATTGATTTCCTACAAGAAGCGTATTTGTGAATCCACCGCAAAGGAAAACATTTCCAAGACGGTCAACGTCAAGATCATTCACCAATAGCTGTCCGTCTTCATTTCCAATTTGCTTCACCCACTCCACGGTTCCTTTCTCGGTTAGCTTGAGCATGAATGCACTTGTTGTTCCTACTGGCGCAACAGAGTTGCCGGAAACGGAAAAACGATCCGTAAAATTACCCACTGTATAAATCGATCCTTCTGAGTCAACATCAATTGCAAGAGCGATTTCATCTCCGGTGCTTCCGTATGTCTTCATTCTATTTATTCCTCCTGATGAATTGTACTTTGCAATGAACACATCGTTTTGACCACGGCTTTTGACTTTTCTGTGTTCGAAACTGGCATAATCCTGAAAAGAACCAGTAACATAGATATAGCCTTTAGTATCCATGGTTATACCTCGGGCAACGTCTGTGTCTTTCCCTCCGGCTTTTACCGCCCAAATACTTTTACCATCTTCGGAGTATTTGGCAAGATATATATCAGTACTCCCCTCCTCGCTTTCTAAGCGGGTTTTTCCAAACTGCACCTCACCTTGAAAATATCCGCAAACGTATGTGTTGCCATCTTTATCCACGACCAAATCGGTGCAGGTGACCGCATTGACTTGCGCGAATAATGATTGATTAGAAATAAGGCAAAGTAGTCCAAATAGAACAAGTAAGTTGTAAGTCTTCATTGTTGAGGTGTTTAACGCAAAGCAATCATACTATTTTTAAAATAAAAATAGTTGATTTCAGCCATCACCTCATTATGCTGCGATCTTTCCGTATAGTTCTTTACCTGATGTTTTACCATTTTCCTTTAACTCCATAGATCGTTGGAGATCAAGACCACCACCTGCCTTGTCACCAAGAGAAAGTCTAAACTTCCCACGCAACTCATAGGATTCAGGGTTTTGAGAGTCGAGTTTTATTGCACGATTAAAATCACTCATCGCCTTATAGTCAAGGTCAAGCAATCGATAAATGGCCGCGCGCTTCAGGTAAAAGGCTGCTACATTATCATTAAGTGAAATGGCTTTTGTAAAATCTTCAAGGGCTTCTTTATTCTTTAACAACCTACTTCGCACCAAACCTCTTCGATAATAATTAATTGCTCTTGAACCATCTACTTTCAGAGCTTTGGTAAAGAATCTATCGGCTTTGTCAAACCTTTTTTGGCTAATGGCGCTAAATGCCAAATTTTCTAAATGTCTTTTCCAGTGATCAACTTCCTGATTATTGACATAGTTGAGTAAACTTTCGTTTTCTACGATCAGCTTACCTTCTTTAGAAACAAGCATAAGGTAAGATTCTTTGCAAGTAATGTTGAGTTGTTCACTCCAGTTTTCACCATTGAGGTGAGCATACCAAACTTTTCGCGCCTGGTTCAAAACGTACTCCCATGCCTGGTCATCCATATTTGATGGTTGGTTGAAAGCATTTAAAAAAGCGTTTAATTCGTTGTGACTCATGATTTCAGAATTTTAATTGTTTTAATCTGAGATCAAAGCTCCAACCTGGGAACGTAACCTATTTACGTTGTGAACTTAACTTTCTAATTTCCCCGAATAAAGCAGAAAAACCGTAGGTTTCTTACCGATCAATGTGTTGGTTTTCCGCCATTCAGAAATCGTTTTTGTGATGATGAGCTCATCAGAAGCAGTAATATTAGAAGCAATGCAGACATCTGTATTTGGGTGAAGGTATTTTTTCAAACTTTCCATCATCCGATCATTTCGATAAGGAGTTTCGATAAAAATTTGCGTGCAACCATCTTGAATGGATTTAGCTTCGAGCATTTTTAAGCTTTTTGCAAGTTCCTGCTCATTACGCGGTAAATAACCGTGAAACTCAAAATGCTGGCCATTCATACCTGAAGCCATAAGGGCTAACAATATTGATGATCCGCCTATCAATGGCACCACTTTTATGCGTTTTGCCTGTGCGGCTCTTATGATTAGGCCTCCCGGATCAGCAACTCCGGGAACTCCGGCCTCCGATATCAACCCAACATCTATTCCTTGCAGGCACGGTTTCAATAAGGCATCCACATCATCGCGGCTGTGTTTATCCAACTCCTGAAGCTGGACGGACTCAAAATCTTTATCGAAGCCAATAGCTCTTAAAAATCTGCGAGCCGTTTTTGACCTTTCTACAATAAAACTATCAAGGCTGATAATCTGCTCTAAAGTTGAGTTTGGAAAGTGGGCTACAGAATTATCTTCCGCAAGAAAAGAAGGAATCAATATAAGCCTACCGGTTTTATTCAAGATCGTTGAGTACTTTTTCTGCGCTTCGATCTAGCAAGTCAAAGACCTGTTCAAACCCCTGATTACCTCCAAAATATGGGTCAGGAACAGAAACGTTTTCACCAGGATAAATTGCATCAAGCATCATCGAAACTTTTTCTCTGTCCGAATCATTTCTGGCCAACTTCAATACATTTTCCAGGTTAGAATCGTCCATGACATAAATTCGATCAAAGCGATCGAAGTCAGCAATTTCGAACTGCCGTCCACGTAAGTCACTGATATCAATTCCATGGTTTTTAGCTGTCTGTTGCATGCGTTTATCAGGAGCTTCACCAACGTGCCATCCACCGGTTCCTGCAGAATCAAGTGTAAGGTTTAGACTACGCGCTTCCACCTTATATCTAAAGATACCTTCAGCCATTGGTGATCGACAGATGTTGCCCAGGCAAACGAAGAGTATTTTCATTGGTTTGTCCATACTTTAAGTAACAAAAAACCCAATCGCGTTATCCGTGATTGGGCTTAATAGTTATTCTATAATGACCTATTGAATGGCCATCTTTTTTTCGAGGTCAGAAATGTAGCTTCTAAACTGCTTATCGGTTTCCATAAGATTATTGACTGTTTTACAAGCGTGCAATACAGTAGCGTGGTCTTTCCCACCACAATGGGCACCGATGCTTGCCAATGAAGCTTTGGTCATTTGCTTGGCAAAATACATTGCGATTTGGCGAGCTTGCACTACTTCTCTTTTGCGGGTTTTAGACTTCATCAGTTCGATTGGAAGATCGAAGTAATCACACACCACCTTTTGAATATAGTCGATAGATACTTCGCGTGCTGTATTGCGCACGAATTTGTCTATCATCTGCTTTGCCAACTCAAGGTTGATGTTCTTCTTGTTTAAGGAAGCCTGGGCAATCAACGAGATGAGCGCTCCTTCAAGCTCACGAATGTTAGTCGTAATGCTGTATGCGAGGTATTCAATAACTTCTTTGGGAAGTTCGATGCCTTCGATGTACATCTTCTTTTCCAGAATTGCAATACGCGCTTCGAGATCAGGTATTTGAAGATCGGCACTCAATCCCCATTTAAATCTACTCAACAAACGTTGCTCCATGCCTTGCATTTCAACCGGAGGTTTGTCGCTGGTGAGGACGATTTGCTTTCCTGTTTGGTGGAGGTGGTTAAAAATTGAGAAGAACACATCTTGCGTTTTTTCTTTTCCTGCCATAAACTGCACATCATCGATAATCAAAACATCGATCATCTGATAAAAGTGCACAAAATCGTTAGTGGTGTTGTTTCTTACTGCATCTATAAACTGGTGGGTAAATTTTTCAGATGAAACATAGAGCACTGTTTTGTTAGGGTGGTTGCGCTTAATTTCAATTCCAATTGAATGTGCCAGGTGAGTTTTGCCCAGACCAACATTTCCATAAATCAATAGGGGGTTAAAAGATGTTCCACCAGGTTTCTGAGCTACTGCAAAACCGGCTGATCGCGCAAGTCGATTACAATCCCCTTCAACAAAATTTTCAAAAGAATAGTTAGGATTGAGTTGAGAGTCAACAACAACTTTTTTCAACCCGGGAATGATAAACGGGTTTTTTATCGTTTTGCTACCAATATCCAATGGCATAGACACGGAGGGGTTTTTTACCGTGCTGATGTTTGAGGTTGGAATGCGAACAGTATAAGGCTTGGAAGTAGTATAGTTATTCTCCATTATAATACTATACTCCAAACGTCCATCTGAACCAAGTTCTTTCTTGATTGTTTTTTTCAGAAGGCTTATGTAATGTTCTTCCAACCACTCGTAAAAAAATTGACTTGGAACCTGAATGGTGAGTGTATGATCCTCCAACTTGATGGCCTGAATAGGCTCAAACCATGTTTTAAAACTCTGAAGGCTAACATTGTCCCTGATCACCTCGAGGCATCTTTCCCAAGCTTCTTCGTGTGGTTTAGTCATTGACAAAAAATTTTAAAGTCGCGATTCTAGGAATTCGCAACGGTTACATTAATTAAGTGTTAAGGTCGGTTTGTTAACTTGGATAATAATCCTTCGTTGACGGAGCAAATATTGACCAAAAAAAATGAATAAAAAAGCTTCGGGGCACTTGATTATTTCAAAAATTTTACAGCTAGAAAATTATGTTGTGAATGGCTCCAAGCCACTTCATTTAAATGATTGAGTGATAGCCGCATGAATACCCTCAATTGAAGTTTGCATATTTAACAGCAAATTGTTTACAACCTAAATTTGATATTATGAATGCGTTTTTTTTGCTCATTGTTAATATTTTTTCAAACACTTTGTTAACGCTTCCTTAACCTTGACCCGTAAAAAATTAGGAGCCACAACCTCTACCTGATCTCCAAAACCTAAAATTTCAGAAATCAGCTCGATGGTCACCAAAACTCTCAATTCAACCTCAATGGATTGATCATCCTGGCGAATTATAATTTGAGAGTCATGAAGCGGACGAGACATTATATAAGGAGCTAGTTTTGAAAAGAACCTCAACCTTACAACCTGAGGTTTTTCATCCGTAACCGTGATTCCAACGGAGTGTTTAAAAAATGATTGCACATCGAAAGAGTCCAGGCGATTATAATACTCTTCATTTACGCGCAGAAATACAATACGATCTAAACTATAGGTTCGCATGGCTGCCCGGTCTTGATCCATTCCGATGGCATACCATCGGTTTTTGTACTCTTTTAATAAGTAAGGGTGAAAATTGACTTGACGCTTCTCGTTCGAGTTAAATTTTTGATAATCAAACGTTACAGTACGCGTATCACGGGCAGCCAGAAACAAAGGCTCAAGAAATTCACTTCCCTTATAAGTTCCACCTCGTTCAAACTGTATGACATCGGTAGTCGCATCGCTCTGTTCGTAGGTAGAAATCTTCATGCGGTCTAATATCTTCTCAATGGCGGTATCAAACTGACTAAACAACGGAATATCACGAAACTGAAACAGGGTTTGAGCGGCAGATTTGATAGCACTCAAATCATCATCTGTAAGCGGAAGTTCAGCAATTGTATATTCCGAATCTTCATAATAATAACCACGATGTTGCTTACTAAAAGTAATTGGAGCATAAAACCCCAGCTCCCCCTCATTGCGCATCGCCCATATATCCTTTTCAATGGTTGAAATGGAAATATGTTCGCCATCACTGCCATACAACGCCTCTTCACAAGCACTCCTCAGGTCTTCCTTGCTCGGATATGGTTGACCTTTACTCCTGATGCAACGATCGATTATTCGGTAACGAAGAAGGGCGTATTTGTTGGCCGGCATGATCTGATTTGGTTATGAAATGTTTCCAACAAACATTGGCTTTAATTTTAAGAATAACAACTATCTTTGCCGCCCGAAAACGGCCTCGTAGCATAACTGAATAGTGCACCAGATTACGGCTCTGGAGGTTGCAGGTTTGAATCCTGCCGAGGTCACTAGATGATAAAGCCCAAATCGCGGTAGCGGTTTCGGGCTTTTTTCGTTTCATGAGCCAAGCCGAAGGCTTGAGCGAAATGAATAAGAAAAAAGTCCAATGAGCGTAGCGAGTTTGGCTTTATCCACTGCTCGATCAAGGCATGGATCATGAAGTAATCCTCCAGCTTGAGCGAAATGAATAAGAAAAAAGTCCAATGAGCGTAGCGAGTTTGGCTTTA
>JBBDRU010000207.1:11246-31055 GCA_040905305.1 Salibacteraceae bacterium
TCATGAAGTAATCCTCCAGCTTGAGCGAAATGAATAAGAAAAAAGTCCAATGAGCATAGCGAATCAGGCTTTATCCAATCCTCGGACAAGGCATGGATCATGAAATAATCCTATATATAACTATGTATCCTTTGAAAGTTAAATCGCGGACATTGTTGATCTCCGAGTAAATTGATTGTCTGTGCTTGAATAGATTCATTGAAACTACATTGATTCGATCAATAAGCTCGTCATGAAATTTTAGGGCGACAATGGCCTTGTCAAACTTGTCGGTCAAGCTCATCTAATGAAATGAAAGCGGCCTTACCTTAAGCCATGCGTTCAAGTTCATCATTGATCGCTTTTTTGCTCTTCAAAAACTCCGCATCCTCTTGAATTATCTCAACTTGTTCCTTCGAAAAGTGCCCAAGAAACCAAAGTACCTTGTCGAGTACTTTTTCATTTATGTTAAGCCACAGGGTTGCCATTATTAAAGGTTAATAAGATTAGCAGGGTTCTGAGTTTTTGCATTGCCCCCCAACGTTCGTTACCACAACTCATTTCAGGTAAAAGACCAACAATATCAACAAGGGATTTCTCCAATATCAAAAAATAAATTCAACATACAGAACTTAGTGTCACTTCCTATATTCGCACCTGAAAAATGGCCCCGTAGTTCAACTGAATAGAATATCAGATTTCGGCTCTGAGGGTTACAGGTTTGAATCCTGTCGGGGTCACTAGATGATAAAGCCCAAATCGCGGTAGCGGTTTCGGGCTTTTTTCGTTTCATGAGCCAAGCCGAAGGCTTGAGCGAAATGAATAAGAAAAAAGTCCAATGAGCATAGCGAATTTTTGGCTTTATCCACTGCTCGGATAAGGCGGTATAATGACGAATCAACCTACCCAAATCAACAACAAATACGCTTTTTTATGCATGACTTAACACGAGAATTGAATAACCTTTTAAAAACTATATTGCCCAACGGTGTGCTTTTAATACTTTTCGCTTCAAATTAGCCTTGTGGATTACATTGAAGTGAATATCGATCTTACTGAAGCATCATTTGTAGAGATATTAGAGGCCGAACTTGCTGAAATTGCATTTGAGAGTTTTGAAATCGATAAGAATACGCTTCTCGCATATATTCAAAAACCATCCTTTGATCAAGTTGCTGTGAATCGAATTCTCGATCAATATGGAAAACACATTACTTCTCATAGTTTAAAAACCATCGCGCATAAAAACTGGAACGCAGTTTGGGAGTCATCTTATGAGCCGGTTTACATCGGTGAAAATATATTGATCAAAGCACCATTTCATAACCAACTTTCCAAAACAGCATACACCATAGAGCTTACTCCCAACATGTCTTTTGGAACTGGGCACCACCCCACCACTTACATGATTATGGAAGAACTTGAGGTTATTCAACTGGAAGGACTTTCGATCTGTGACTTTGGCTGCGGCAGTGGCATTCTATCCATTTTTGCAGCAATGAGAGGCGCTCATGGCATAGGCATCGAAATAGATGAACATGCAGCAGGAGCTGCCCGGGAAAATCTATTGATCAATAGTGTAACCGCAATTGATATTATCAGCGGTGGTATAGAATCATTGGCAAGTCAAAAGGAAGCTTTTCATTTGATTATCGCCAACATCAATCGCAATATCATTGAAGAATCACTTGAGCAATTTAAATCAAAAATGCACTCAAATGGCAGGTTGATTTGTGCGGGATTTTTAAACGATGACGCAGAAGAACTCACAGCTTCTATGAACAAAGCCGATTTTGAGCTTTTATCCCAACGATCTAAAGACGGCTGGACCATGCTATCAACACAACTTAGCTTATGAAAACCACAACACTATTTTTAATACTAGCTTTTCTATTTTTCACTGAAACCATTCATGCTCAGATGTTCAAAGAGTTTAGCGGAGTAAGCACCTTTCTTGAAGAGCTAGATGAAGAGATGGTAAACAAAGCAATTGGAGACGCCAAAAAGGAAAATAAAAAGTTGATTGAGAAGTTTACAGAAATGTGGGTTGAACTCAATGCCTTCACCCCTGAAGAACAGAGGAGAATGGTTACCACATGCAACAGCATGCTCGATCAACGGCTCAAAGTAATACCGGATGTAAGAGATTACATCAGCACTGTAATGACGATAATTGAGGTAGATGAAACCGGAGAAAAGTTTACCGAATGGCATAAGGTGGTTGACGTGGTTCTTTCTTCCCGATCTGCCAGGAGAGAGTTTGGCGACTTTTTGACGTTCAGTTCAAAACTGTATGGTGAAAGCACGATTTTTCACTCTGCATCAACAGACTGGATCACCGACAACACCAACTACCGCTTTGAAATAGAAGACGGAAACCCAAAATTGATTGTACCGGGCTTAAATCTGAAATGCCTTTCCAAGCAATCTGAAATCGAAATAAAAAAAACCAGCGGGATTTACTACCCACTTGATGGAAAGTGGATTGGCAAAGGTGGTACAGTAACCTGGGAAAGAGCAGGGCTGGATCCGAATAAAGTATATGCCATCATAAACGACTATGAAATCTTGATGAAGTTTTCCAAATACAATGCGGACTCCGTCACGTTTTATAACACCGATTATTTTGACGCACCTCTTCAGGGTCGCCTTGAAGATGCTGTTCGGGCAAATGTGACCGAAGACAATGCATCATTCCCGGTGTTTAAGTCTTATAGCAAAAGGATCAAAATAGCCAACATTGACCCCGGGGTTGATTATGAAGGCGGTTTCACTCAGCGCGGAAGCCGATTTATTGCAAGTGGAGACACCGATGACCCTGCATACCTCGTTTTTTATCTGGATGATAAACCTTTTTTAGAGCTTAGTTCAGTGAGTTTTAGCATACTTGAATCCAAGATATCCTCAACCGATGCTAGGGTGAAATTCATGTTGCATGAAGATTCAATCACCCATCCCGGATTGGATTTTAAATATTTCAGAGACAGCAGAACGGTCAACCTTTTTAAATCCAATGAAGGTTTGCAAAAAGCACCCTATTTTGATAGTTATCATGCCATTGATATTTATACCGAACTGGTGCAATGGAAAATTGATCAACCGAAAATCATTTTCACTACTATCCCCAACAGTTCTGACAATCGCGCATTTTTTGAATCGGATTATTATTTCAGAGAAGACCGTTTTGATAAGCAAATGGGCATTGGCATGTCGCACCCCATGGTAGATCTTAAACGTTGCTTTGATAGCCGCGGAACAAACACCATTTGGGATGAAGATTTTGCACGCTGTTTAAACAGTTCAATAACTGATGCCCAAGTGATATTGCTCAATTACACTAATATGGGTTTTGTAGATTACAATCCGGAAACTCATCGCGTGAGAGCCAAAGAAAGATTGTTTCATTATGTGGCTGCAAAATCTGAACAAGAAGATTATGATGTAATTCAGGTAGCCAGCGACATTGGCACCATGGAAAATGCCAGCATGGACCTTATAGATGAAGTTTTCACCCTTGATATCAACGGAATAAGAAACATCACCCTGTCCGATTCTCATCAGGTTGTTCTTTTTCCAAAGGGAGGTAACATCACTATGGGCAAAAACCGCGATTTCAATTTCTCAGGTGTTGTAAAGGCAGGTAGGCTGGAATTTTTTGGAAACAATTTTGAATTTGAATACGATGCATTTAAAATTGAAATGCCCAATGTAGATTCTTTGCGACTGATCGTGGGAACAGGTGAAAAAACTGCAACAGGAAAAGAACGTTTGGCACGAGTGAGTACGGTCATTGAAGATTTAAACGGCACGCTGGAAATAGATAACCCTAAAAATAAGTCAGGGTTGGAGCAACTGGAGCAATTCCCAATTTTCACAAGCCACGAAAACTCTTTTGTTTTTTACGATCGAAGTAACATCCAGAATAAATCTTACTTGAGAGAAAACTTTTATTTTGAATTGGATCCTTTTGTATTTGACAGCCTCGACAACTTCGGAAACGAACGGGTAAACTTTGATGGAAACTTTGTAAGTGCTGATATTTTTCCAGAATTTAGAGAAACACTTACCGTCCAGGAGGATTACTCACTCGGGTTTATCAGAACCACGCCAACGGATGGATTTGATGTTTATCGCGGTAAAGGCACATACAATGACACCATTAAAATGAGTCATGAAGGATTGAGAGGCTCAGGAAAGTTGAAATACCTTGGAAGCACAACCAAGTCAACAGATTTTCTATTTCTACCTGAAGAAATGAGAACCGTTGCCAACTCTTTTGTTTTGGAAGAAAGTATGGGAGAAGCTGAATATCCGCCAGCGACAGGAAAGAACATCAAGCAAATCTGGACACCTTATGATGATAACTTGCACCTTGAAACTACAGATAACCCGTTCCTAATGTATGATGGGTCAGAGCTCACCGGTAGCCTTAACCTAAACCCAGAAGGACTCGAAGGTGCGGGACTTTTCGTCTTTGAGCGCGCTGAGCTGGAATCGGAACATTTTGAGTTCGGCTTTAGTGGTTTTCATAGTGATACGGCTGACTTTCGTCTAAAATCGGATGTATCTGCGTTTGAAGGATTTCAGTTTAAAACAAACAATGTTTCTGCAGATATAGATTTCACTAAACGCAAAGGAGATTTTATCTCAAACGATGGAACTTCTATGATGGAGTTTCCCCAAAACCAATATGTGGCATTTATGGATCGGTTTACGTGGTATATGGATCAGGAAGCAATTGAATTATCGGGAGGTAAAGCTGACAAAAACACCAGTGCCGGAGCCATGCAATTTGAAGGCTCCCGATTTATATCGATGCACCCCGATCAAGATTCGCTAGAGTTTTATTCTCCTGCCGCTCGTTATGATCTAAAGAACTCAATAATTGATGCAAAAGAGATAAAATATATTCAGGTAGCCGATGCGCTCATTTATCCTGATAGTGGGTTGATCACCATCTTAAAAAAGGCAAAAATGAAACCGCTGACCGATTGTAAAATTACGGCCAATGCTATAACGAAATATCATACCATCGATAGCGCTACCGTAGATATTTTTGCTCGAAAAGACTACTTCGCAACAGGTCTTTATACTTATAAAGATATAGCCGGAGGAAGACAACAGATCAGATTCAGCACAATTGGCGTTGACAGCGCTTATCAAACTTATGCCAAAGGCAATATTGACAGCACACGCGGGTTTACCTTGAGCCCACAATTTGAATTTAGAGGCGAAGTCAACCTCACAGCAAGCGAAAAAGAACTAACCTTTGACGGATATTCAAAAATCAGGCATGAATGCACTTCATCAATTGCCATAAGCTGGTTTAAATTTAAAGCGCCCGTTGACCCCGATGAAATCTATTTACCCGTAGAAAAAACCATGTTGGATCAAGACGAAGAAATCTTAACCACCTCGATTGTGTTAAACCCAGATACAGGAGCTATCTACTCCTCCTTTTTGTCTAAAAAGCAAAAGAAAGATCACTATGACTTATTGCCGGCTGATGGATATATCAATTACCGCAGTGAAACCGCTGAATACCGCATTTCTAATATCAGAAAACTCACTCAATTCAGCTTACCGGGTCAATACATGAGTTTAGACGCTGATGATTGCAAAGTTTACAGTGATGGAAAACTAGGTTTTGGCATAAACCCCGGACAATTGGATTTGACAACCATTGGTAACATCAATCATGACTTAACCAACAACGAGGTAAAATTGGATGTTTTACTTTTACTCGATTTCTTTTTTGATGACAAGTTGATCGATGACATGGGCAAAACCATGGCAGAAAACGCACTCGGTGATCCAGTCAACTTTGAAAGAGATACCTATCAAAAAGGCCTTCGAGAGCTAATTGGAACAGATGAAGCTGACCAGTTGATATCCACCATCTTACTTACTGGTAATTTTAAAAAGTTTCCCTCAGAACTCGAGAAAAAGTTTTTCTTAACTGACCTACAACTCGAATGGAATCCAGAGACAGACTCCTACCAATCAACTGGCACAATTGGTGTGGGCACAATTGGTAAACGTCAGGTAAACGTTAAAGTGAATGGAAAAGTAGAAGTAGTAGTAGGTCGCATACCTGAAATAAACATATACCTTGAAGCAGATAATTCAACATGGTGGTACTTCAAATACTCACGAAACATCATGCAGGCCTATTCTAGTTTAGAAGATTTCAATAGCAGTATTGGCGATTTAAAAGCCGATAAAAGAAAGCTCAAAGTAGATAAAGGAGAAGCACCTTACAGCTTTATGCTATCCAGTAAACGAAGAAAAGACGACTTTCTAAGCAAGTTCTAATTACTGATTAAGCCACTAAATTTTAAATTCGCGCCCAGAAGATGATTACGCTATCCACCTTATTCGCGCTTTTATTGGCCTATCTTTTGGGGTCAATTCCATCGGCTGTTTGGGTTGGAAAAGCTTTCTACAACATTGATGTGCGCGAATACGGTAGCGGAAATGCTGGTGCCACTAATACCTTTCGCGTTTTGGGAAAAAAAGCTGGCATTCCAGTTCTTATCATAGATGCCTTAAAGGGTTTTGCATCGGTTAAGCTCGTTCATCTTTTTGCTGATGATCCTATCTCAGAAGCCGCATTTGTCAATTTTAAATTAGCGCTCGGAATCGCTGCTGTAATTGGACATATTTTTCCTGTATTTGCTGGATTTAGAGGCGGAAAAGGAATTGCAACACTCTTAGGTATGATGCTCGCAGTTCACCATGAAGGCGCCTTGATTTCATTGGTTATTTTCATCATCGTTTTTACTACAACCAAATTTGTTTCGCTTGGATCAATGATTGCAGCCTTAAGCTTTCCGTTCATCATTGTTTTAGTTTTTCACAGCAACGTGCCAAGCCTTATTATATTCTCCATGTTTGTGGCGATTCTCGTGCTTATAACCCACCAGAAAAATATTGAAAGATTGGTACGTAAAGAAGAGAATAAAGCTAATTTCTCCATCAGAAACTTGCTAAAGCAGGCTGAAGACGAAGAATAGCGGCAAAAACGCTCGATGATGTTATTCACATTCTAATGAGCAAAATCGATTCCTATCTCATACTTTTACTTACTCTTCTTTCAGACTTTTACCCTACACTAATACTACCCTATCTATTGTTTTGATAGCCTTTAGACAAATACTTTTTTTCATCCTTCTCACTGGTGTTTTTGTTCGCGCTAGCGCTCAGGAGTCTGAGTCTGACTTAAATGAAAAAGCTTTGGCTCTTTTTGAGCAAGAAGAATATGAATCTGCTTCTAAAGCTTACTCTACCTTACTAAGCATCAACACCCAAAGCGCAGAGTATAATTATAGATTCGGAGCTTCTCAACTCTTCACTATCGATGACAAGGAGGAAGCACTCAAGTATTTAAAGTTTGCTACCACTGTAGAAAACCCTCCGGCTTTGGCTTATTTTTATTACGGTTTAGGCCTTCACCTCAATTATCAATTTGATAAAGCGGTCAATCAATATAAAAAGTATCAACCTCTTGCTGGGAGAAAAGAAAAAGAAGCTGACTTGGTTGAACATTACATTGCCCAATGCGAGCACGGTAAGAAACTTGTTTCAAGCTTCACTGATATTTCTGTGATTCAACGTTCAGTATTGCCGCGAAGTGACTTTTTTCGCGATTATGATCTCACGGAATTTGGAGGAAAAATCATCGTAAAGCCTTCTGATTTCATGTCAGAAGAAGACAAAAAGCGCGATTCTAAATTCCTCATGTATTTTCAGCAAGACGCTGATCTTATCTACTATGCCTCATACTCTGAAAAAAATGAAACCGGCAAAGACTTGTATGTGATCCAAAAATTACCCGGTGGAAAGTGGAGTGAGCCATTGCGATTAGATGAAACAATAAACACTAACCATGATGAGGACTTTCCATTTATTCACCCGGAAGGCAGCACGCTCTATTTTGCGTCAAAAGGTCATAATAGCATGGGCGGATATGATATTTTTAAAAGCGATAGAAGAGGGGATGGAATGTGGTCTAAGCCGATGAACATGGAGTTCGCTATCAATACACCATGGGATGACTTCATGTTTATCACTGATTTAGAAGAGAAAACAGCGTGGTTTGCAAGCAACCGTGAAACAAACAATAAGCAAGTTACGGTTTATCACATCGGCATACAGCGCGTTCCGCTCGACCTGACTCTAATCAAAGGAACATTTGAGGCAGAAGGTTCTAAAATGGCGAAAATCACCGTTGAAGATATGATTCAAGACAAGGTGATTGGCGTTTACCAGGCCGATCGCCAACTCGGCAACTATTTGCTCGACATTAAAGGTAGCGGTCAATATAAGTTTTTAGTTGAAGCCGAGGAAAGTAATGCAGTTCACAGCGGCATTGTAGAAATTCCGAGGGATAAAGGACTGAAACAATTCAGGCAAGAAATGAAGTTGGTAAACATCGATGGCAAAGAACAATTGCAAATTATCAATCATTTTGATGACCCCATCGAAGACGAGCAGTTGCTAACTGCAGACATCCTGAAGAAGCAAGCTTCGCTTGCAGTAAACTCCACGGTAGAAGAAGTAGATGCTGATGACAAGTCAAAACAATCTTCTCAGGAAGATAACGCTGAATCAAACCAGCTTTCCAAGAGTGAAAAATCTGAACTGGCAGCTAAAGCACGCGAAGAGCTCGCAGAAGATGCTAAACTATTCAACCAAAAGGCTGCAGCGCTTTATGAAGTAGTTCAAAACAAATACAATGCAGAAGATCCTGACTATGTTGCTGAGGCATCATTGGCTGCTGAGCTTGCGTCAAAATATAAATCGGAAGCCGAGCGGAGGCAAATTGCTGTAGAACAAATAGATGAACTGATGGAAGAAATGAAATCAAGCTCATCAGATGATGCTGATTTCAACGCGAAATACACACAAATCGCAGCCACTCAAAACAATTTCACAGCCGTTGAAAAATTCGAAGACAAAATTAAAAATGACCTTGATCTAAGCTCAGATCCAACAATATCAGAATATGAAAGCAAATCAAACGAGGTTAATCAACTTGAAAATGACATCAAAAGCATTGATGAGGAAATCGTCTATTACAATAAGGAGATAGAAAACACCGATGATGATTTGATCAAGGAAGAGTTGAAAAACCAAATAAAGGAGGCGAATAACACGAAAAACGTGAAGCAAATAGCCCTCGAGCGAGCAAGGAAAGAACTCGTATCTCTCACTAAACAAAAGGAGCTCATCACCAAATACCTGGGCATTTCAAAAAGCTTACTTAAACAAGCTGCTATTAGTGCTCCTCAAATGACGAATATCGTGAGTTCAGCAGCGCTAAACGAAATGCAGTTGGCTCTGGACAAGAAAACGGCTAATAATCCCGCGCTCATCGCCATGATCAATCCGGAAAAAGCCGCTGCGATGAGGAAAGAAAGTTTAAAGGAAAGTAGAAAAAACAGCGAATCAGATATCGACACATCTGTTGACGAAACGGCATTGGCAAAAGAAGTCGATAATGGCGATCAAAAGAGCAATCAAGCATTGAATGAAGAGATTGAAAGGATCGGTGCGGAAGAATCGAAAGCAGAAAAAATCGAAGGAGACTTTGAAAACTATTTTGAAAAGGAAATCACCTCTGCCAAATCAGAGTCTGATCCTATCATCGCTGAAAGTAAACTGGCTGAATTGTATGACCAATGGTCTGGAAATATTCAGTTGAGAATAGACTCGCTCAATGAAGCTAAAACACAAACCGACAACACCAACGAGCAAAATGCGATAGATAATGCAATAGATAAACTTAACGAAGACAAAGCCGCCAAGGAAAAGCAGGCTATGGATAGCTATCAACGCATTGCAAAGTTGACTGAAGCTGAAGCCGCAGGTGGTGAAATTTCTGATATTGACAGTCGTTCTGATCAACTTGAAACAGGAAAAGACGGTATTCCTGATAATGACAAGGTTCCTCCAATTGATCCCGCTATTTTAGAAAGCGATGACTTACCTCCTACCGTTGGTCAAATAAACGATCAATTTGAAGACGAACTCACCGCACTTGATAGCCGCACAGCAATCGCCCCTAACGAAGCAGCATTTGAAAAAGCACGGTCTTATGAAGCATGGGCAGACGCTTTAAAAGAAGAGCTGGATGTTTTAAAAGCACAAATGGATCAAACAAAATCGATTGAAATAAAAAACATCCTAGAGCAAAAGGCCGTTCGAATAGGTGAGTTGCGAATGGATAAAATAAGTCAGGCCAATGCGTTACGACAAGAAGCAAACAAATCACTTGATCAAAAACAAACCGCAAAAGCCCAAGCAGATCTTCAAGACCAAATTCTTCCGTACGTTGAAAACTACAATCAACAAGCTTTTGAGCAAATTGACAAACAAATACGATCCATTCCAGATGATGCTCAACGCTCAGCACAAATAGAAACCCTCTATAAAAATTGGCTCATCGCGCTTCAAAACGAAAAAGTTAAAACCGAGGCACGCATTGCTAATGACGTAACCTCCACCCAAAAAGAAGAATTAACACAGCGAGTGAATGCAATTAACTCAAAAGGTAACAGCGTAAACCAAGTGCTTGATTCATTGAAAGCATCAAAAGATGTTGACGGTCCTTCTGCGCCTGCCACTGTTTATGTAAAGGGCAGTGAGCGCTTTGAAGGCTATGTTCCGGTGAAAGTAGAAAATGTAAACATCTACCAGGCACAATCAGAAGAAATAACCTCAGAAATTGAAGACCTTAACGATGAAATAACAACCCTTGAAAGCGCATTGGAATCTACAACTAAGAAGAAGGAAAAAGCAGAACTCAGAGATAAAATTGCATCTAAAAAGGTCGAAGAAAAAACCCTAAACATGCGTTCGGCTCATTATTCGGAAGCGGCTGAAAAGTTAGCTTCGGTAGAAACGCAATTGCTCACCATTTCACCAGGTGAAGCATTACCTTCTGAAAAACAAGCAGAAGAGGCGGAAGCATTAGCAACATCTGCTCAGCAAGCAACTACTTCTGCCCAGCAGTCTATGGCAGATGCTCTGAGCATTAAGAAAAAGAAAGAGCGTGAGCCTGCCATTCAAAGCGCAGAACAACTCCAGGCAGAAGCTAGCATTGAAAGACAAAAAGCAGATTTGGCTAAAGAACTAACTGGAGAAATGGAGGCAGTGGAAGAAAAAACCATAGAACAAAACTTCATCATATTGCCCACTTACGAAGTTGTGCTTCCAAGGGTAAATAAAAAGCTCAATCCAAACGAGCAAACCGATGTTGCTGCCACCAAGGAATTTAGGGTTTATAATCGCCAGTTATCAAAAGCTGACTCCATCAGAAAGATGGCGAATAGTCTTCAAAATGAGGAACAAAAACTCTTAAACGAAGGGCAATCTATGATGGAGCAATCGGCAACTGCACCCAATCAACCAGCAGATGAAAATGGAAAAATGCAACTTATTGAGCGTGCTTATGCCAATTTTGAAAAAGCAGACAGCCTGAGTAAATTGTCCGCTCAGCTCAAGCGGCAATCAACTTTCACCGAAAATAAAGCCAACCGGGATTTACTCGCACTGCCAGAAGAAGCCTACATGAATATTTTAGCCTACTATAACAACAGCGTGGGTGCAAAAGACGAATCAATTGTGCAAACCGAGGAACAAGAGAGCTTACTCGCAGAAGAAAATAATCAGACAAGGCAAGCTGACATCAATAATGATGAGACTTCAAACAACATCAACGAAACCCCTGAAACAAATACCCCTCAGGCAGAAGATGAGCAACCTTTTAACCTAAATCCACCAAAAGAAGAAGATGAGCAACCGGTTACGATCAAAGAAGATGAAGTAACCAACACAATTTTTGAGATTGACGACAGACCATCCGCTGGCAACTATAACGAACGAAACCCAATCCCAGTGGATCCCCCGCTTCCTTCAGGTCTGATGTATAAAGTTCAAATCGGAGCATTTAGAAATCCGATAAAACCCGATATATTTAAAGGCATCGCTCCCATTATTGGAGAATCTACTTCGGCAGGATTTACTCGGTATGCTGCGGGAGAGTTCAATACCTTTTCAACAGCCGATAACGCAAAACAGCGCATTCAAGGTTTGGGATTTAATGATGCCTTTGTGGTAGCATACCTCAACGGAAAACGCATATCCGTTTCAGAGGCCAGAAAAATGGAAAGCGGTGAAAGCATTGCTGCCGAAGTTCCAACATCCAATCGACCAGCCCCAAATGCGCCACTTAAATTGATCAAGCAAGGACCGATTGAGGTTTCTTCGATCGAAAACACACGCGGAACTTTTTATACTGTGCAGGTTGGAGTATTCTCAAAGCCGGTAAGTTCAAAAGACATCGCCAACATCACACCGCTTCAACAAGAAAACTTACCAAATGGAACCTATCGTTATTCAACCGGTAAGTTCAACAATGTTCCTCAGGCAACCGAAGCCCGAAACGAAGCACGATCCCTAGGCATCAACGATGCGTTTGTTACGGCCTATCGCGATGGTAAACGGATAACCGTAGCAGAAGCAGGAAGCAGCATTGGTTCAGAAGCACCAACAAATCAACCGACAAGTCCACCGGTAAATCAACCAACTGAAGACAAACCCACTAAAGTCACACCAACTGCATCAAGTTACACCGTATTGTTAGGAGTTTTTAGTGATCGGGTGCCACTCAGTGTGGCTTCAAAAATTTTAACCATGTCTTCTGAAGTGCAAAGAGTGGAAAACCCTGATGGCACAAAGAGCTACTTCTACGGCTCGTTTGACTCAAAACAGGAAGCAGAAAACGAAGCTTCTAAACTTCGTAGCGAAGGTTTAACAGAAGCCAAAGCAGTTTCAGAATAACTTTGGGTATAAGCGCTTACTTTTGAAGTAAGATAAAGTTGAAATAAGCAATGGTTTTTTCTCATCAAACAGAAGAGTTAGAAGAGGTCTTGGTGGACGAAGAATCGTCAAACGCCATCATTTTATATAACGATGATGTTAATACTTTTGATCATGTGATAGATTCACTCATAGAGGTTTGCCGACATTCCTCAACGCAAGCCGAACAAGTAGCCTGGATCGTTCATACCAAAGGCAAATGTGATGTAAAACATGGAAGTTTTGAAAGGCTGCATCCGCTATGTAAAAAACTTCAGAGCAGAGGACTATCTGCTGTAATAGAAAACTAATGCGAAAATTATTGCTTTTACTTTTTGTGATCTTCCTGTTGGGCTGTTCCAAAGTTCCTGTTTCCGGCAGAAAGCAATTAAACCTCCTTCCTGAAAGCGAGTTAATGACGATGAGTTTGACCGAGTACCAATCGTTTTTAAAACAAAATAAGACCGTGGCCAGTGGCAATGCTAATGCTCACATGGTTAAAACGGTTGGACAAAAAATTGCTGTAGCCGCAGAGTCCTACCTAAAAAAACACGCGCAACTTGGCAGGGTTAAAGATTTTAATTGGGAATTTAACCTTGTTGATGACCCCACGGTTAATGCTTGGTGCATGCCAGGAGGTAAAGTTGTTTTTTATACGGGTATTTTACCGATCACGAAAGACGAAAACGGGCTTGCCGTGGTGATGGGTCATGAAATCGCACATGCTATTGCCCGACATGGAAATGAGCGAATGAGTCAGGGGCTTTTATTACAGGCTGGCGGCATCGGTTTGCAATTGGCAATGCACGACAAACCTGCCTTAACTCAAAACCTTCTTTTACAGTCTTATGGTGTCAGCAGCCAGCTTGGCACACTTAAGTTTTCTCGCATGCATGAAAGTGAAGCCGATCGAATGGGGCTCATCTTCATGGCGATGGCCGGCTATAATCCTGAAGCTTCCATTCCTTTTTGGCAACGAATGTCTGAAGCCGGAGGGCAAAAACCACCAGAGTTTTTGAGTACCCATCCGCATGATGACACCCGCATCAGCGACTTGAAACAATGGATGCCGGAAGCGCTTAAATATTATAAGTCATGAGTGCCACAATCGTAATTTTATTATTGGTAATCGCCATCGGCTTGGTGTTATTAGAGATCTTTCTTGTTCCCGGAGTTGGAATTGTAGGCATAGCAGGTGCCGGCCTCATGCTGGTTTCGCTTTACCTCGCTTATGAAGTAAACACTTCTTTTGGGCACTATACTTTGGCTGCAACCGGACTAATTTCAATCGGGTTGATGGCGCTGGCATTTCGCGCAAAAACATGGGATCGGCTGAGCCTAAAATCAGGCATTCTATCCAAGGTTACCACTACGGTTCCGCATTTTAAAGTGGGTGATAAAGGCATTGCTTCCAGCAGGCTCAACCCCATAGGAAAAGCGATGATCAACGATGAATTTGTAGAGGTTACATCAAAAGGTGACTACATTGATGCTCAAAGCCCGATTGAAATCATTAACATTGAAGGAAATAAAATTATTGTCAAAGCCATTTAAATCTAAGTTATGTTCACAGGTATCGGTTTGCTGATTGTTATTGTCATTTTATCCATTGTTGGTCTATGGGTATTGCTATATTTTATTCCTGTCGGGTTATGGTTTCAAGCCATCTTAACAGGTACAAGCGTATCGCTGCTCAACCTTATCTTCATGAGATGGAGAAAAGTTCCGCCAAGTGTGATCGTAAATGCAATGATCAACGCAAAAAAAGCTGGCCTCGAAATCAGTGCAGATAAACTGGAAGCACATTTTCTCGCAGGAGGACATGTTCAAAACGTGGTGAACGCTTTGATTTCTGCAGATAAAGCAAACATTCCTCTAGATTTCAACATGGCCACAGCTATTGATCTTGCTGGTCGTGATGTGTTTGAGGCGGTTACCATGTCTGTGAATCCAAAGGTTATTGACACCCCACCCGTTACCGCTGTAGCAAAAGACGGTATTCAGTTGATCGCCAAAGCGCGGGTTACCGTTCGTGCCAACATCAACCAATTAGTTGGTGGTGCAGGTGAGGACACCATTTTAGCGCGTGTTGGCGAAGGAATTGTAACTTCCATTGGTTCGGCAGAAAGTCATAAATCTGTATTGGAAAACCCAGATTCTATCTCAAAAGTAGTGCTTCAACGGGGGTTGGATTCAGGAACAGCTTTTGAAATCTTATCCATCGATATCGCGGATGTGGACATAGGAAAAAATATCGGTGCTGAACTTCAAATAGATCAGGCAGAAGCGGATAAAAACATTGCCCAGGCTCGCGCTGAAGAACGCAGAGCAATGGCCGTAGCGCAGGAACAAGAGATGAAAGCGAAAGCGCAGGAAGCCCGAGCTAAGGTAATCGAAGCTGAAGCTGAAATTCCAATGGCGATTGCTGAGGCATTTAGAAACGGAAACTTGGGAGTAATGGACTACCAGCGTTACCGAAACATTCAGGCTGATACCGATATGCGCGAGTCTATTGCAAAACCACAAGAAACCAAGCAGCCCTCCACCAGCAAGGGAAAGACAAGCGGTCGCAGCAACGACAAATCAGATAAATAACATTTGATTAGGACGTTATGATGGTCGAAAACTGATCGGCTTGTAGCGAGGCTCCACCGATCAGACCGCCATCAACATCCGGCTGAGAGAGCAACTGAACCGCGTTTTCAGGCTTCATACTTCCGCCATAAAGAACACGCATGTTAGTTGCCGTGTTTTCGTCAAACTTATCCCGAACTTCGGATCGAATGTGAGCATGCATTTGTTGTGCTTGCTCAGGACTTGCTGTTTCTCCTGTTCCTATCGCCCAAACAGGCTCGTAAGCGATGATTACACGTGACGCTGATTCTTCACTTAACCGAAAAAGAGTTTCATTCAATTGATCGGAAACACAGTGGAAATGTTGCACAGATTTCCGGTCTTCCAACTGCTCTCCACAACAAAGCACAGGAGTCAGCCCCGCATTTAATGACATTTCAAGCTTCCTGAAAAGAACGTTTGAATCTTCGTTGAAATAAGCCCTTCGCTCTGAGTGGCCGATCAAAACCATTGAAGCTCCGGCAGCTTTGAGCATATTGGCAGAAAGCTCACCCGTGTAGGCACCATCAGAAGTGGCTGCGCAATTCTGTACCCCTACTTTTATCCGGGATTGAGCATTGCTTAAAAACTCAACAGCATGTCGCGTGTATAGTGCCGGAGGATAAATAGCTACATCCGTATCATTCCAATTGTTGCGTTTTTCTATCTGCACCAAATCAGCGATGAGGCTCATCGCCTGATTAAAATTAAGGTGCATTTTCCAATTCCCGGCAATCAACTTTTTTCGCATAGTGCAATAATACCGAGTATGAGGCTTACTGTCGTGCCAAACCAGGGTCAAAATTTGGACTGATGATCGAGATTAACCAATCTGTCAAAATAAAAGTGCTGGAAACAACCAGAGTAATTCCAATGATCACTGGAAAATCGTGATAGTCTATTGCGGTAAGTAAAACACTGCCTAACCCTTTCCATCCGAAAATAAACTCCACAAAAACAGAAGCAGCCATTAAGGCTGCAACCCAAGCCCCTATTGCGCTCATCACGGGATTGATGGCATTCACCAGAGCATGTTTAAACAAGATTGTTATTTCTGGAAGCCCTTTAGCTTTTGCGGTACGCATGTATTCTTTTTGCAGTACTTCAACCATTGTATTTCGCATCAATTGCGCTGTCACACTCATCGGGCGTATGGATAAAGCAACTGCCGGTAATACTAAATTCTTGAACTGAACCATCTCTTTTCCAGCATATACATCGTATTCAAACAACGTCCCGGAAATGGGTAATCCGATCCAATTATTCAATACATACCCAAATAACCACGCAATAAAAATAGCTGCAACAAACGATGGAATAGCCAACCCAACTGCACTTGAAACCCTCAGAAAAACGTCTAATTTCCCATCAGGGTTCTTTGCCGCAAAAACTCCAAGTGGAATTCCGAGTAAACAAGCCAAAAAAATCGCTGCCAACACAAGGCTCAACGTCTCAGGAAGGCCACCTAATATTAGATCACCAACAGCAGTTTTTTTAGCATATGACCGTCCTAAATAAGGGTATTTAAAAACCAGATAGTCATCCCCCACATTAAAAACGCCAATGGTCTTCCACGCGCTCAATTGATCATCACTCGTGGCAAAGCTGATGAAGCTTATTTCATTGAGAAAATTGATAAATCGTGCAGATAGCGGCCGATCCAGACCGATCTCGTTTCGGATCATCTGCACTTGTTGCTCATCGCTGTGCTTACCGGCTAAGAGTTTTGCCGGGTCTGAAGGAATAAGATTGAATAGAATAAACACCACCATGGCAACGCCCAGCAGTTTTAAAAGAGCGTAAATGCTGCTGCTAACGATATTGGATTTAAGCGCCACTGATCATCGAAGATACTCTGATTTCAATACTTCGTAGCTCGGAACATCATTGTAATGCCACTTTCCTATAACGGTGCCTTCTTTTAAAACCACTAGACCAGGATTGGAGCGAATGATAGTTTTGAGCATAGTACCATCACCGGTGAGGACCTCATATGCAACCTGATGTTTGTGGCGATAGCTTTCAACCTCTGAATAAACGTTGGCCGCCAATCCATACATGTAAGGCCCACCATCGGGGTCGTTCATAGCGCCTTCATTGATGGCATTAAAAGCAGCCTGCGCATCTCCTTCGGCTGTAGTTAAATCATAGGAAATGGCTAAAATCATAAATGGTTCTGCCAACAAATCTTCCGTTAAATCATTTCCATCCACATCTTCAAGCACAAAATCATGAATAGGTGGCTCGCATCCTTTTGATATCAGTTCAGTTTTTCGATCTACAAACTCTGCTCCATCAATGTTCCACGGCTCTTGTTCGGTAGTATAGGTGTTCACTTCGCCATCTACTTTGTAAAACCATGTGTCTTCATACACATCTTGTGGTGCATCAGGCGGACATTCCTTTAACTCACCAATGTTATTACCGATCTTGTAGGGCC
Source organism: Salibacteraceae bacterium (assembly GCA_040905305.1). Lineage (GTDB taxonomy): Bacteria > Bacteroidota > Bacteroidia > Flavobacteriales_G > Salibacteraceae > SHAN690. Next base: position 29,143 of record JBBDRU010000207.1, read on the forward strand.
TGAAGTCTTTGATGGGTAAATGTTCAACACAATAGATGCTGAACCCCAAGCTAATCGCTGTGGCGGCACCAGCCATAATCCAATCACGGACATCCGAGGTCATGGCCTGTTTTATACCGAGCATCACGCCAAATGTGACAAGGGAAAACCAAATGGGAAAAATCCAACCCACCATGCCTAAAGCAAACAGTGCGATAAGTAAGCCCGAAACACTCAAGTTGATTGCATCGGTTCGAATGCCTTCAGGCCGGATATTTTTGTAATCAAGGAAAATAATGATGGTAAAAACCAATAACACAACATCCTTCGCAAAAGACTGCCAAGGAGTGAGTTTGATGGCATCGCCAAAACAGCCGCAATCTTTCATATAACTGATGTCTTCTCTGGCAACGAAACCTAAAATTCCTTCAAAAAACCCGGTGATTCCACTCTCAGGATTGTCAAAAAACCAATTGGCAATAGCTGTGTAACCCGTGAGAAATGTGAAAAATATCATGAGGATCAGTAAAGACCATGATGCCAGCTTCATCCTTGCTCCAAACAAAACGGCTACACCTAAAACTATTTCAGCAACGCAAACTAAAATACTAAGCTCCAATGCCCAGGGATCTAACCAGGGTATATTAAACACACCCGGAGCGAAGTAATCATTCAGCTTGTAGGAAAAACCCACCGGATCGTTGGCCTTGATCAAGCCAGAAACGATAAATAACGATCCGACCAAAATGCGTGAAATACGACTGAGCATAAGTGCTAATTTTAAGTGTTGAACAAAAATATAACCTCAGCCTCACCACAGCAGTCGATTAACAGGTGATTAACTTGAAAGGATGCGAACAAACATGCAATACCCAGCCAACTTCATTTGCAAACCCTAAATTAGTGATACTTTCAGCGCGTAATTAATAGTAATGGCGGAAACATCAGGAATAAGAATAAACAAGTTTCTAAGTGAAAGTGGGTTATGCTCCAGACGCGAAGCAGATCGCATGATTGAGCAGGGTCGGGTAATGATCAATGGAAAACATCCGGAAGTTGGTCAACGTGTTAAACAACGTGATCAGGTGCGTGTAGATGGCCGAGTGATCGAAAACAATCAGGAGGATGCCATTTACCTCGTCTTCAACAAACCAATGGGAATTGTAACCACTACTGATACTAAAGGCGAGAAAGACAACATTATTGAGTATGTAAACTACCCTAAACGAATTTTCCCCATTGGTAGGTTAGATAAAATGAGTGAAGGACTGATTTTGCTTACCAGCGATGGTGATATCGTCAATAAAATATTGCGTGCAGGCAACAACCACGAAAAAGAATATGAAGTATCAGTTGATAAACCCATAAACGATGCGTTTATACAAAAAATGGCAAGCGGAGTTCCTATCCTCGGCACCATGACAAAAAAATGCAAAGTAGAGCCGGTCAGCACGTTTACATTTCGAATCATCCTAACTCAAGGTCTCAACCGACAAATAAGGCGTATGTGCGAACATTTCGGCTATGAAGTACAGCGATTGAAACGAACACGGATAATGAACATTAACCTTGATCTCCCACCTGGACAGTGGCGTGAGTTGACAGATGATGAGTTGTCTAAAATTCAGTCGATGGTAAAAAATTCTTCAAAAACGCAGAAGACCAAGCCCGCATCAAAAAGTTTAAAACAAATCCCTGAAAAGAAAAAACTGACCTCAACAACGTCAAATCGCGGTAAAAAAAAACACCCAAAAGCCAAGAAAATTACTCTCAATAAAAAAAACAAACGGTCATCTTCATCAAAACCTAGAGGAAGAAAAAAATAAACACCTGTTTCTGATTGGAGAGTGAATGTGCGAGCGGAGAAAACGTTTACTACTTTCAACAAACGTAGCGTTATGCTGAGCAGCGAAGCGCGGTCGATCCCGATAAGA
>JBBDRU010000208.1:0-5383 GCA_040905305.1 Salibacteraceae bacterium
TGGCTGCTTTTAGAACGTTACCTTCTTTTAATCGAATTTTGGCGTCACTCATGGGCTTAAAGGCTGGAGAATTCATTTATGAGATCATGGACAATTTTGAAAAGGAGATGAAAAAGAGTCCAACGAACAAAGTTGCCCACAACGAGGAATCAATTGTTTTCAAAAGCCTAGATATTAAAACCGTAAGCCATCGGTATGCTCCAGACTCTAAAGTTGTTCTCAGCAACGTTGATTTTCGTATTGAATCGGGGGACCTTATTGCTGTTGTAGGTCCCAGTGGGTCAGGTAAGACCACTTTTATGAATATTCTTATCGGTCTTTTGAAGCCGGAATCGGGAATTTTGAATATGAATGATGAAATAGAGCTTGTAAACGACAACATGAATTCGCTTTGGTCGATTCTCGGCTATGTGCGACAGGATGCTTTTATGCTTGATGCTACGATCGAAGAAAACTTGGCGTTATCTGATGTCATTGAAATACGGGAACGAGAAGGTATGATAAATGTGCTTGAAATGGTTGGGTTGAGTGAGTTTGCAACGAATGATGAAACCGGATTGCAACGCCCGGTTGGTGAAGGAGGTGGTTTGTTGAGCGGAGGGCAACGTCAACGGTTAAGCATTGCAAGGGCGCTTTATAGTGGTGCTGGTCTTATTGTGTATGATGAGCCAACCAGTTCAATTGATTCAGCCTCTGAGCAAAAGGTAAATGAAACCATTCTCAAGCTTAGAGACAAAGGAGTTGCTCAGGTAATCATCTCTCACAAACCATCGATACTCGAATTTTGCGACAGAGTATATGAGATAAAGAATGGAGTCTTGATTGAAAAAAATAAAACCCCTTGAACGGTTTCCAAGATTTTTGGAAGGGTCTTGTGAATGCATGGCAACATCATTCGGTTTTTCAGCGACCAGCAGTCACTTTGTGGTTTTTTAGAACTTGGTGGCTTCAGAACAAAAAACTCTTACAAGCAAAACAAGCAAATGTGCTTTATTTCGGACCTGTGTATTCAGAGTTTGGACATGTACTCTTGCACATTCTGCCGTTTTTGGCTTATGCCCACTATAAGCTGGGGATAGAAAAAATCGTTGTTTGCACCAACCAGGTGTATAAACCGTTGTTCGATTTTGTTTTTCCGAAAGCGGTTTGTGAGCTGATCAGCTTGCCTGATCATATTGGCGCCTACACGCCTAGCGTAAATAAACTTCCTGAGGGTATTGATGCGGAAATGAAGAATTCAATCATTCAGTTCCAAAATGCGTTAGAGAGTCACAACGGATTTGACCTTTTGGATGGCAAAGCCTATTGGTATGTGTTTAGAAATTGGCACTTGGCCAATAAACATCAATATCTACCTCCAATTAAATCAGATTCACCTACCCCGGAATCAAAACCGAAAGTGATGATTTTTCCGCGAAAGAAAGGTGCGGAGTACACGGCTAATAATGGTGGTCCTTGGGATTATCCACTATTGGTTAATAAATTGTTGGATTTTGCCCAGGTTGTAGTGGCTGGTCATCCTAACCTGTCCGTTTCTGAAGGGTATTCGGATCATCCTGATTTGTCATTCGCATGGGATAATCAATCCCTATTGAACGAAAGCTCAACGTGTCAATTGATCATCACACAACACAGTGGAGCGTGCATTTTAGGAGATTATGTTGGGGTTGATACGTTGATTTTATTCAATGGAACACCACCCATCAAAGGCTTAGACGAAACCATGCGTTTCAGAAGGCATATTCAAAAAGGAAATTTTTACTTTGCGCACAATTTAGAGGAGGTGGACGCATTCCTTATCAAACGCTTTAAACTACAGCATGAAACGACTTGAGATAAATTACACACTTGGTGCCATGGATGCCTTGGTGAGCCTAGCGCGATACAATTTCGTGTGCAGAACCTTAAACGATAAAAACCTTGAGGTGTTGGATTTCGGATGTGGGTCGGGCTACGGAACAAAGGTTTTAAAAGAGAAATTTCAAAAAGTAGACGCCTTTGATGAGTACCCCGATGGCTACAATCCGGCAGATGAATTTATTACATCACTCAATGATTTGAAAGGTCGAAAATATGATGTGGTAACGTGTTTTGAGGTGATTGAACACATGGATGGTGCAGCACAAGAAGTGTTGATGGATAACCTCAAGTCATTGCTAAAACCGAATGGATTGTTATACATCAGTACCGTCCGTAAAATGGATCCTCCTCCCACAGAGAACAGAAGGATAGAGCATGTCAAAGAGCTGAGTTTTGATGAATTGTATGGCATTTGCAAAAAGCATTTTTCGAATGTCCTCACTTTTGGGCAGGTAGATCAGGTGATAACTACATTCTACCAGGATAATTGCTATCATTTTGTGTTCATTTGCACGGCATGAAGATGATTCACTCCATCGAGCGTTTTATGAATGAGATTATAGATCTCAAGGTGTTGGTGGTAGGCGAAACCATCACCGATGTTTTTGTAAAGGTGAAATATGAAGGCCACTCGATGAAGTCGTTCTGTCCGGTGTTCAGAATGGAAGACATCGATTCAGAGCAACGGCAAGAAGGTGGTGCATTGGCCATTGCCAATCACCTACGCGATTTTGTGCAAAAGGTGGATGTGATTTCAAACGAACGAGCTTCGATTCAAAAAACGAGGTACATCGACATGCACAGCGGTCAGAAACATGTTGAAATCAATCAATTTAATGTGAATGCCTACGATCAGCCTGTAGATTATGCAGCGTACGATGTGGTGATTGTAGCCGATTTTGGCCATGGCTTTTGCGATAAGATGTCTTTGCCTGATGGAGTGCATGTGATGTGTCAAACAAACTCGAATAATTTCGGGTTTAACCGCGTGAGTAAATGGAAGTCTGTGAAAAAATCAAGTGTTTGCATTGATTTGCGAGAGGCAAGCTTGCAGATGAATAAAAAGGTCGATTTAAAGTCTGAATCAGAGCTGACAGAGCTTTACGACTATGAAATCAATGCGCGAGATTTGTATGTTACCCTTGGGAAAAGTGGGGTGATATTTACGGACGGAAAAGAAGTGGAGCAATATCCGGCATTTAAAACGGATATCGTGGATACCATTGGTGCGGGTGATGCTTTTTTTGCCTTTGCCAGTCTAATGAGTCATTTGAAATGGCCGGCTTACGAGCGCCTTTCTTTGCCTTCGCTTGCTGCTGCCCTCACCACAACATGGTTGGCCAACGAAAAACATGTAACAAAAGAATCATTATTGAACCATGCTCAGAAATACCTATAAAGAAGCCTACGAGGCTTATTTTGCTCGTCTTGATTTGGATGAACTGATTGATAAAAGTAAAGTCTTGGTTCAAAATGCACATCGCATTTTTTTTATTGGGAATGGCGGTTCCAATTCCGTTTGCAGCCACATGATGGAAGATTTTGGTAAGATGTTGAGAAAGCAAACCTTCTCTTTCAGCGATGCCAGTTTAATCACCTGCTATGCCAATGACTACGGTTATGAGCACGCGTTTTCCGAGTGGCTGAAATTATACGAAGCAACGGATGCAGATTTATTGGTGGCTATAAGCAGTTCAGGAAAGTCGATAAACATCATCAATGCGGTAAATGTTGCTCTTTCGAGTAACTGTCCGGTCATTACCCTTAGCGGTTTTGACGATCACAATCCATTGAGTAAACTTGGCAGAATAAACATGCACGTGGATTCTCATTCCTACGGTATAGTGGAAACCATGCATCAGGTGTTTATTCATACTATATTAGATGAGTGTTATGAAGAACGTTAAAGCCATATTGATTACTGGAGTTGCAGGGTTCATTGGATCTAACTTGTTGGACTTCCTGATGGAAGAAACCGATTGGCAGATCACTGGAGTAGATAATTTTAGCACGGGCGGAAAGTCAAACATCGAAGAACATCTAAGTAATACAAGGTTTCGGTTTTTAGAGCAAAAAGTTTCTCAAATCGACTCCATTAAGGGATATGATGTGATTTTTCATTTGGCCGCATTGCCGCGCATTCAACCGAGTTTCGAATTGATTCGCGAGCACGTGGATGCAAACCTCAACGAAGCTCTTTTTTTGATTGAAAAGATGGTCGAGGAAAACCATTACCCCAGGTTGGTTTACAGTGGATCGAGTTCCATTTATGGCAATCCGAAAAAAACGCCCACAGACGAAAACGAGCCGATCAAGTGCATGAATCCCTACGCTTTTCAGAAATACGAAGTAGAAAAGTACCTTGAGATGCTGAACGAGCGATATCCGCTGAACTATGTGACTTTACGCTATTTTAATCCATACGGACCTAGAAGCTTTAATCCCGATAATCCATTCAACGCCTATTCATCTGTTGTTGGAATATTCATGCACCGAAAGAAAATGGGACAGCCCTTACTCATTACAGGTGATGGAAGCCAACGAAGGGATTTTATTCATGTGCGCGATGTTGCGGCTGCGAACTACGCTGCTGCTGTGGTAGATGGTAAACCAAATACAGCATTCAATATTGGCCAAGGCACCACTATTTCTGTTCTCGAATTGGCTCAGATGATCAGTGATGATTATGAATTTATTCCCGCCAGACTGGGTGAGGCTGATGTTACACATGCGGATATTTCTAAATCTCAAGTCGAGTTAAATTGGTCACCTAAGGAATTGTTGGGGAAATTTGTTTAAGCCATGGATTGCGAAGTTTTCATACACGTAGGCATACCAAAAACAGGGTCAACATTTTTACAGAAAAAAGTATTCAAAAACATCAATCATCTAGATTATTATAAGTCACATCCATATCTAGCTGAAAGAGTTGACTCCATACCAAACATGTCTTTTTCAGATGATATAGATGATTTGAGTAATGAGATTACCGAATACATTAGTAAAAATAGCATTAAAAAGCTCTTAATTTCTAATGAGTCATTGTTTGGTCACCCTCTTCACAACTTCCTTAATCACGAATTAATCATTAGAAACCTCAAAGTGATTTTTCCAAATGCGAAGATTTTGGTTGTAATAAGAAATCAAATTGATTTTTTTGAGTCATTGTATAAGTATGTTGTGTATTTAGGATATCCTTTAAACAAGAGTCAATTTTTTCGAATTGAAGATGGCCAGTTTCAAAAGTGGGGGTATAACAAAGGAGTAAATATTTCGATTTTTTCACTTGATTACTATAAGCTGATGGAGGTTTATGAAAAGTATTATTCCAAAGATGTAATTAGCTTATTACCGTATGAGAAGCTAAGAGAACTGCCAAATGAATTTAAACATTCACTTGAAGAATGGATTTGTGAAGAGATTAATGATTGGCCTATAACATCTAAAGTAAATATAGGTTTGAATGAAGTCCAATTCTTGGTTTTAAAGGTTTTAAATCCATTTTTTAAAAGTTCTATTAGTA
>JBBDRU010000209.1:0-5328 GCA_040905305.1 Salibacteraceae bacterium
CGGCATTCGCCCTTCGTGTGCTCGTGGTGTTGAGGTTGATGTTGTAGGCTACTAAAAAGTCTCTTGCGCTCACGGCAGTTGCCCCTGACTTCTGAACTCGCTCATTGAAACGCTCACTTCCATGGTCAGGTTTCCATTCTGGTTTTGAAAGCTTGTCTTGCAGACCTTCGTATTCGCCCGAACGCACTGTTGCCAGGTTCTTGCGTTTGTCTTCTAACGCTGCATTTTCATAGAAATAAGTCGGGATATCCAATTCTTCTCCTATTCGTTTACCGAGCTTGTGAGCATATTTCACGGTTTCATCCATGCTTATCCCTGATACTGGCACAAGCGGACAAACATCCGTAGCTCCAAAGCGTGGGTGTTCACCTGAATGCTTTGACATATCTATTTCCTCACTGGCTTTTTTTACCAATAAATAGGCCGCTTCGATTACGCTGTCAGGCTCACCTGCAAAAGTAATTACGGTACGGTTGGTAGCTTTTCCCGGATCAACGTTCAAAAGCATCACACCTTCAACGGTTTCTACTACATCTGTTATGCGTTTTATTTTTGCCGTATCCCTTCCTTCTGAGATATTCGGAACACATTCTATGATCTGTTTCATGCGGGTTGTTTTGGGTGAGCAAATCTATAAGAAGCGCATCAGATAATGGAATTTTTTGAACCCTAATTATGGCTGATTATGAGTGTTTGAGGTAATGTAAATCTAGAATCTTATATTTGGACTGTATGAACTTAGAAAAATTTAATAAAATGAAAAAAATTATACTTGGGGCGTTCGCTTTATTGCTTTCGATGTCGATTGCACAAGCCCAGACGATACATTTAAGCGAAGATTTTGAAAATGGAATTCCGGCCACATGGTCACAATCCACTTTAGCCACTGATGGAGGCTGGAATGCCGGAACAGGAACGAGTTTGAGCAGTGCAGCATTCACTATTCCTAATCACACAGGAATCATTGCCACAAATGACGATGGGTGTAATTGCGATAAAAGTGCAGATTCCATTTTTACGGATACCATTGACCTAACTAGCGCTACGGGTGTGCTTGCATTACGGTATGACCTGTTGTTTAGTGAACTAACTTATCAAGGTGCCACAGAATCACTGCATATCGTTGTGTATTCCGAGAATTCGGGTACATGGTCGCAGTTAGAACAGGTTGATCCTACTGCACAGATCTTTGTCTGGGATGATGAAATATTAAGCGATCTTTCGGCTTATGCTGGAGACAAAATTGTTTTGGGATTTGTTTATAATGATGGTGGCGGTTGGACTTACGGTGCTGCGTTGGATAATGTAACCATATTTAGTCCTTCTCAGTACGATGTTTCTAATCTCTCGGTTGATAATGAACCTTTTCTTTTGGTCAACACATCAACTTCTATTGAAGGAACAATCAAGAATCTGGGAACAGAGACCATAACAGATCTCGAAATGTCTTACACCGTTGATGGAGGATCGGCTGTTACAGCCACAATTACAGGATTGAGCATTGATCCTTTTGAGACCGCTACCTACTCTCATCCAACTGATTGGACACCAACCGTTGAGCAGTTAAGCACGGTGGTTACAAATGTTGTTTCGATCAATGGTAATAACGATGCCAATTCAAGCAATGATGAGGCATCAACACAAATTTTGGTTCACCCAACACCTGTTGATCGAAAGCCTTTACTCGAGCAATTTACCAGTTCTACTTGTGCTCCATGCTTACCCGGAAATGCCAATGTACTTTCAGTAATGTCAGCCTACACAGGTGAGTTTTCGAAGGTGAATTATCAAATGAGCTGGCCAGGATCCGGGGATCCCTATTTTACCTTAGAAGGTCAGGAAAGAAGGACATTCTACGATGTTAATAGTGTTCCCTCGATGCACACAGATGGCAGTGCAGGTATTAATAGCCAGAGCTATACTTCAGCAATGTTTGAAGATGCGCAGGACATACCTGCATTCGTTAATATGTCGATTACCGCAACCGTGCAGTCAATGGTTGAATATGAAATGATTGACGGAGAATTGGTAGAAATTGAAGGTAGCAGAACTTATGATGTATCAGCTAGTGTTGATTTGAATCCGGTTGTGGATATGCCTGCCGGGTTAAGAGCAATGATCGCAGTGAATGAAAACCTTACCTATGAAAATGTCAAAACCAATGGTGAAACAGAGTTTCATGATGTAATGAAAAAAATGCTCCCAAACGCCAATGGGGTTAACCTTAATTCAATTACTGCTGGTTCTACCTTCACCGTTGAAGAAGACCACACCTTCCCCGGTACTTATCGGTTGCCCAATGATGCCGGTGACCCAATTGACCATGTTATTGAGCATTCGGTAGAGGAGTGGGATGATTTGCGTGTTGTTGCGTGGGTTCAGGATCCAACTACTGGAGAGATTTGGCAATCTGAAAACGCTGAAGTGGAAATGCTTGAAGAGTCTTCAAATGTTACCACAGATACCGTAGATGGAGAAGTTGTTTACACGGTAGACGGCAATCAATACGTTATGTTTGGAGATAAATTTGTTCCTCTGGGTATTGATGGAGCGGATGGATTGAAGTTTTCTATTTATCCTAATCCAAGCAATGAACGCGTTAATATTGGTGGAGTAAATGGGGAGGTAAACGTTCAGATTTATGATGCCAATGGAAGAATTGTCAAATCAGTCTCAACTGAAAATCACACCATCGGTTTGGATGATTTAGTTCCTGGTATTTATATGATTTCTATTGAGAATCATGGTATTCATAAAATGGAAAAATTAACGATTATTCGTTAACAACAAGATTCAAATGGTATAGCTTAAGCCCCAATACGTTTTTTCGTATTGGGGCTTTTCTTTGATTCCTATCAAATTTAATTTCCGAGAATTAGATTGCTTTTGAGCACATAACATTTACTTTTGAATTAATTGTAAAATAAAATCAAATTATTATGAAGAAAATCTTACTCGCTTTCGGTTTAATGTGTGCTGCGACTTTTGCTCAGGCACAATATTACTCTGTAACAGCAACAAATATTGGGTTTAATCCCGGTAATCTGCACTTGGAACAAGAGCAACCGCCAGCGTTCATGACAGGTAACTACTCGGGTTACACTCAAATCATGAGCACCGGTGCTTCTACTTGGTCTGCTTCTCAGAACATTCCATTCAGTTTTGAGTTTAACGGGACACCCGTTACCTCCTATAGCGTAGCACCTTCTGGTGTACTGAGTTTCTCAACCGTTTCAAATCCTGCGCCTTCCGATAACAACATAGCGCTTCCTACATCTCAAATCCCAGATAATTCTATTTGTGCATGGGGTGTTAATGTTTCTGGTGGTAACGATGGTGTTGTTGTGAAAACTTTTGGAGAGGCTCCAAGACGCCAGCATTGGATTATTTGGGCTTCGGCTTCTTTTCCAACAATGGGCGCAACTGGTTGGACTAACTGGGGAATTGTTTTGGAGGAAAGCACCAATCACATTTATGTAGTTGATTTGCGAACTTATGATGGTAACGGAGGAAATGTTTCTCTTACGGTTGGAGTTCAAATCGATTCTAACGAGGCTTATCAATTAGGTGCTTCTCCTAATGTTGAGTCTAATACTACTGCAACTGGTGGTAGTAACGCCTTCCCTGATGACAACACCTATTATCTATTCGGACAAGGCTCGCAGCCAAACGCAGAATTAGATAACATTTCTATTTCTACACCTTATTACCTTGAGGTCAACCAAGCGGCTACAATAAGCGGTTTGATCGTTAACCATGGATCATCAGCGGTTACATCGGCTCAAATCACGTACACAGCAGGAAGTGCTAATGTAACAGATAACCTTACTGGTTTGAATATCGCACCTGGGACTTCTTACGAGTATTCTTTACCAACGGATTGGACTCCTACAGTATCAGGTGCTGAAACCATTGAAACCACTGTTGATCAGTCAAATGGAAATAATGAATCCATTACAGCAAACAATACTTTTGCCAAAGAGGTTTTGGTTGTTCCGGGCATTGTTCCAAGAAAACCATTGCTTGAGCAATTTACTAGTTCTACTTGTGCTCCATGCTTACCAGGTAACGCCAATGTACTTTCAGTAATGTCATCCTACACAGGAGAGTTTTCAAAAGTGAATTACCAAATGAGCTGGCCTGGTTCAGGCGATCCTTATTTTACCCTGGAAGGTCAGGACAGAAGGACGTTTTATGGTGTGAATAGTGTGCCATCCATGCATACTGATGGAAGTGCCGGTCTTAATAGCCAGAGTTATACCTCAACCATGTTTGAAGACGCTCAAGATGTGCCGTCTTTTGTAAATCTTGTGTTAGAAGGATCGGTTGTACCGATGGTTTCTTATGAAATCGTTAACGGTGAGTTGGAAGAGACTGAGCGAATTTATAAAGTAACTGCAAGTGCTGAAATCAATCCAATCATTGAGATGCCCTCAGGGCTTCGCACTTTTTTAGTCGTAAATGAAGACCTGACTTATGATAATGTCAAAACTAATGGTGAAACAGAGTTTCATGATGTTATGAAGAAGATGTTGCCTAATTCTTCTGGTGTTATGTTGGGTACAATTGCTGCCAATGCGACTTTTACTGTTGAAGAAGACTACACTTTTGCAGAAGAATATCGTTTACCAAATGATGCCGGTGACCCAATCAATCACAGCATCGAGCACTCTGTTGAAGAATGGAATGATCTTAGGTTGGTAGCATGGGTTCAAGATCCAAATACAGGAGAGGTTTGGCAATCTGAAAACTTAAAGCTTGAAGTGGCAGAAGAGGAGTCAAACGTCACTACAGACACAGTTGACGGTGTTGTTATTATCACAGTTGATGGAGTGGACTACGAATCGGTAGGTGGTAAGCTTTACCCTCAAGGTACAGAAGATGTGTTTGCATCAAATGTTTCAGTTTTCCCAAATCCAGCAAACAACGTGTTGAATATTTCAGGTGCTAGCAGCAACGCTGTTGTTACCATGTTTGACATGACTGGAAGAATGGTGATGAATCAGCCGCTTAACAACAACGGTATCAACGTTGGTGAGCTACCTGCGGGAATTTACAATATGGTTGTTATTGATAATGATAAACAAGCAAACAAGCGCGTTTCAATCGTTCACTAGCAATACCTTAAAGTCAAGTAAAAAACCTGTGTCAGAAATGACACGGGTTTTTTTGTTTTCAAGAGTCAGGTTGAGGATGATGCATTAATCTTCTTTGTGCAACTCACCATTTATGTAAACGGAATCAATGTGGTTCTCTGTAAAGGAATAAGGTAAGAATGAAAGGTGATTTACAGCTTTGGTCAAGATAAGGTTTGCCTGTTTTTCTTCA
>JBBDRU010000210.1:0-1426 GCA_040905305.1 Salibacteraceae bacterium
ATCGTAGGATAATCTTTCTCAATGACGATATCACATTTCAAATGATCCAATATCTACGCTTTACGGTTCTGAGGCCATTGCCGGTGTGTTGAATATCATTACTAAGAACCCTGAGCACGAACCACTTGTTTCGGCAGATGTCATGATGACGTCTCATAAAGAGTTTTTTGGAAACGCTGCAATAGCTACCAGGACTAAAAACTGGCAGAATTATACAGGGGTGAACTTCACCACAATGAACGAATATGAAGATGCGAATAATGATGGTTTTGGTGACCGAATTGGAATGGATCGTTTATCCTTTTTTTCAAAATGGAGCATGGAACGACCTGATCATAAAAAGCTGACCATTGCGGCTAAGCTGTATGTTGAAGATCGAAGAAATGGTGTAGAGTCTTTTGTGAAAAACCGGGCTTACCGGGATTTGCGAGGAAGTGAAAGTATTTATGGCGAAAGCATTTATACCTTAAGGTCAGAGGTTTTTGGAACCTATGAGTTTCAGTCGTCAGCTAATGTTAGGTTGGATTATTCCCTGAGCTGGCACGAGCAAGACAGCTATTATGGAAGTGATCATTATCAGGCCGAACAAGGCATTGCTTTTACCAACTTAATTTGGACAAAAAGAAAGGGTAAACACACGCTTCTGGGCGGCTTAACAAATCGGTTTCAGTATTATGATGATAACACGATCGCTACGGATGAAGAAGTCAACAATGGAGCTGACAGGCAATACATTCCAGGGATTTTCTTAGAAGATGAATGGAGTCTTTTTTCATCGCTAAATTTACTCGCTGGAATGAGGCTTGATCATTATCATAATCATGGGTTTATTCCATCTCCTCGTTTGAGTGTTAAGAAAGACCTAGGCGAGTGGACAACGTGGCGTTTAAATTCGGGCACTGGATTTAAAATTGTAAACCTATTTACGGAGGATCATGCCTTTGTTAGCGGACAGCGATCGGTTGAAATAAAAGAGGTGATCGACCCTGAAAGGTCCTGGAATGTTTCTACCAACCTTAATCATACACATGCTTTATTCGGTTCTTCCGGGGCTATTGATGCCGATGTTTATTACACTCATTTCACGAACAAGATCACACCAGATTATTCAGATCCCACTAAAATTATTTATGCCAACAGTGATGGGTTTGCGAAAAGTTACGGATTGTCGTTCAGTTTTAGTCAGCAGTTTAGTTTTCCATTGAGCTATAATCTTGGCGTCAATTTGAATCGTACAGAGCTAGCTGAAGAAAATGAGCAGGGTGAAGTTTCGCTCAGGCCTATTGAATTCGCTCCTGAATGGAGCGGTGTGGTGTCTGTCAACTATCGACTGAGGAAATGGAAGCTCGATTTTTCTTATTCAGCGAGCATCAACGGTCCTATGGCTTTACCTGAAGTTTATGATTTGAATGAAAACGGTTTGCCG
>JBBDRU010000210.1:1436-30334 GCA_040905305.1 Salibacteraceae bacterium
TTGCCGTTAGCTAATCATCGTGCTTTGCGTTCAGATCCTTTTGTGATACACAATATTCAATGGACAAAAAGTATGGGGCAAAACAATCGTTGGGTCATATATGGTGGTGTTCAAAATATTTCTGACTACCGGCAGCGTGTTTCTCCGTTAAGTGGTTTCAACGACCCCAATAACTCAGCAGGGTTTAGTCCTTATTTTGACACATCTTATGCCTATGCTACTCTTCACGGTCGGGAAATATTTCTAGGTTTAAGGCTGAAAATTGATCGTTCGTAGAAAAAATGTACTCTTTTTAGACTTTAAGCGTCTAGTGTTTAACTTTACACCAATCTTAAACCCTTGCTATGAAAAAAATTTACTTCGCAGTTGTTTCGTTTCTTTTCATGATTACGGCTTCAATGGCGCAGCCGGTGATCACTAAAAACCCTGTCGATGCTATTGTTTGCATTGATTCTTGCGTATCATTCAGTGTGTCGGCTGTTGGCAATTCTCTTAGTTATAATTGGTTTGTAGCTGATAGTGCTGCTCCGACTCTAGTTGGTGTTGGCAACTCGATTGAACTGTGCGATAGCCTTGTTCAATACGATCAGCATGAGTTTTATTGCATAGTCGTTGATAATAATGGAGATAGCGCCACCTCATCAAGCGCAAGTCTTACACTGGATTCTTGTTTGGCTCCAATTGCTGATTTTGAGTTTGTTTGGAATCATATGGAAATTTGCTTTGAAAGTACTTCTAAAAGGGCTGAAACCGTTTTTTGGTTGTTTGGTGATGGTAAAACCGATGCCAACAACAATGATTCTATTTGTCATACTTACGATACCAAAGAGCTTTATTATGTGAAACTGATAGCTTTTAATGATTATGGTGAGGATGAAATTGAAAAGCCAATTGATTTGCTTTCTGCCGAGGAATTAGACGCTAGCGAATCTTTCAGTTTCTTTCCAAATCCAGCGATAAACGTTGTGAACATTCAAAGCTCTGAGCGAATTGAGTCTCTTCAATTGTTTTCTGTTGATGGCAGCTTGGTTAGGATGATGGGTATTCAGTCAACCTCTGCACGCATTGACATAAACGAGCTCGATGCGGGTGTTTATATCATGAAAGTTCACACCGCAAGCGATATTATTCAGCAGCGCATTTTGATTCAATAGTTCCTTTCCAGCGCTTACATTTGCGCATGAACCTATCGAAAACTGTTTTTTTAAGCCTTGTTTTGCTCTCTTGGTCGTTGGTTTCATCGACTGTTTATTGCCAATCTATTGATTCGGATGAATTAAATCAGGGTTTTTCCTTTGGTGAAGAACCGAATGATCAAGAGGTTATTGATGAACTGTTTCGTCTGGTATTAACGGAAAGCGATGTTTATCAATGGTTGGGCGATTTATGCCTCAAGATTGGTCATCGATTATCCGGCAGTCCTCAAGCCGATGAGGCAGTAGAATTTTCATACAGGTTGATGGATAGCCTGGATTTAAACCCCGTTAAGCAACCTCTCATGGTGCCTGTTTGGCAACGGGGAGAGAAAGAAATCGGGTTTTTCAAAACCAAAAGCGGGGAGTCAGCGGAAATCAATGTCCTAGCGCTCGGTGGGTCTGTTGCAACATCAGAGGATGGCCTTTATGCGCCTATTGTAGAAGTTGAAACCTGGAAAGATTTAGAGTCGTTGGGACGAGAAAACATAGAAGGGAAAATTGTATTCTTCAATGAAAAAATGGATCCTGAGAACATTTACACGTTTCACAGTTATGGACATTGCGTTATGCATCGTTGGGCTGGAGCGGTTGAGGCCGCGAAATATGGAGCAGTGGGTGCATTGGTGCGATCCCTAAATTTTCGAATTGATGCGTTTCCACATACAGGAAGCATGAAATATGAAGAAGGTATAGACTCTATTCCTGCAGCAGCGATCAGCACAGCGGATGCCGAAAAATTATCCGACTATTTATCCAGGGGTGAGGAGGTGAGTGTTCTCCTTCGACAGCAATGTAAAACACTTGATGACAAAGAATCATATAATGTGGTGGGCGAGATCAAAGGATCAGAGTCACCCGATAAGGTTATTTTGGTTGGTGGCCATTTAGACAGTTGGGATGTTGGGCATGGTGCTCATGATGATGGAGCCGGAGTGATGCAGTCGCTTGCTGTATTGGAGTTGTTTAAGAAAGTCGGATATCAGCCAAAGCACACGATTCGAGTTGTTTTCTTTATGAATGAAGAGAACGGTTTGAGGGGGGCAAAGAAATATGCTGAACTTGCCGAGCAAAATGACGTGGAACACATAGCTGCAATTGAATCAGATCGTGGTGGTTTTACCCCGCGAGGTTTTCATGTGGAAGGAGATGAAGCACAGCTTGAAACAATAACTTCATGGGAAGCTGTATTAGAGAAATTTGGTATTCATCAGGTAGAAGAGGGCGGAAGCGGTGCTGATATAGGGCTTTTGAAGACCGATAGAAATGTCTTGATCGGGTTTGTACCTGATAGTCAACGTTACTTTGATCACCACCATTCTGCCAACGATACCTTTGACACGGTAAATAAGAGAGAACTAGAGCTTGGAGCAGCATCAATTGCGGCTTTGGTCTATTTGATCGATAAACATGGTATATAGCATCGATCAATCACAAAAATTAGACAACCAATGCGCTTTAAGTGCGTTTTGATGATAACAAGCCTATATATTTGAAGTGAATTCATTTGAAGATAAAAAGCACCATAGTATTTCTGTTTTTCCTGACCTCATTCTTTTGGTCAGAAACGGTTTATTCTCAGTGTACTCAAAGTGTAGATTATACAGGATGGACACATTATGGTGACAATACAGCGGCATGGAGTAATACCACAACTTGGGCACGATCTACGGCAAATACTAATTTTCCAACTTTTTATGTTGGGCCAGATACATTTATCAATGTAAAATTCAGTGGCGATATTGTTGTTGACACCACATTTGATGATGATTATATTGGCTTCGTAATGGGTTACCAAGGGCCATATACACTTGCAGCTCCCTGGGATATGGATTTTGTATTATTTGACTGGAAACAGGGTTATCAGAATTATTTTGGTTGGATAGCTCAAGCAGGACAATCTTTAAATCTCGTAGATGGCACTTATTTACAAAACAATGCCAGTACTTTCCCAGGATTTTGGGTGCATACCAACAGTCCAAGTTGGCAAGTTTTAGCTTCTAACTGGGCCAATCCTAACGGATGGGTTAATTTTGTCACCTATAGTTTTGATATTATTTATACCCCGACAAGTGTTAAAGTTTTCATTGATGATTCACTTTATTTTGATGTTACGGGTTGTTTTAAACCAGGGCGAATAGGGTTTTATAATTACTCACAACCTGGGGCACGTTACTCCAACTTTACGTATGAGTTATACATGGATTACTTCATAGAATCTGAAAATGTATGCTTGGGGGATACTGCCCGGTTTACGCTTTTTGATACGGCCTGCGCTACTGGAAACTCACTTACCAATATTGATACGTTCTATTGGGACTTGGGCGATGGCACCTTCTCAAACGACACCAACCCGAGGCATGTTTATAATGCCGCTGACACTTTTGTGGTGTCGCTAATTGCCTCAGACATAAACGGCTGCACTGATACCAGCACAAAGGAGATCTATATCCACCCACCTCCCACGGCATCAATTTTTGCAGAGCAGGTTTGTTTGGGTGACTCAATGCATTTTATAGACACTTCGTATTTACCTATGGGTCATGTGACTGCCTGGAATTGGGATTTTGGTGACGCCTCTGGAACGGATACGCTCCAAAACCCTATTTATAATTATCAAACTTCGGGGGTTTTTACTACCGAACTGATCATTGAGACCAACGCAGGCTGCAGGGACACGGCATTGCATGATGTAACCGTGGTTGACGGGCCTTTAGTCGATTTTAGCTTTAACAACTCTTGTAAAAACGACACGGTGTTTTTCAACTCAATGGCAGAGGTTAGTACGGCTCCATTGATCGATTTTTATTGGGATTTTCAGGACGATGGGTTAAACGATGCTAATGGCAATTCGACTTATAATATATATACCAATCACGGCTCTTATGATGTGGAGTTTAAAGTATGGGATTCAGCAGGCTGCAGAGATTCAATTGTGAAGTCGGTTGCCATTCACCCGATCCCGGAGGTAAATTTTTTTGGTCCCGGTGTGTGCTTTGGAGATGAAACGCAATTTATTGATAGCACTCAAATCGCCTATGGAAACAACGTTGACTGGAAATGGGATTTTGGTGATAGCAACACCTTTCATCATCAAGGAACTAACCCTCCATTTCCCGGACCAACAAACCTTTATGACAATCCCGGAACCAAAAGCGTATCGCTTGTAGTTACAAGTGATAGCGGCTGTATTGACAGTCTTTCAAAACAAATCCAGGTGTATTACTTGCCAGTAGCAAACTTTTATTCAGATACGGTATGTGAAAGCGATGTTACAACTTTCACACAGGCTTCTTATAACCAGAGCGGTTATCTAAACTTTTATAAATGGGAGTTTGGTGATGGCGATAGCGCATTTAGTGCAGGTACTCAACATGATTATAGTGATCCTGGAAAATACATTGTAACATTTACGGTTGCCTCAAATCATGGCTGTGAGGATACCGTACAAAAAGCGGTTCGGGTTTATCCGGATCCAAACACGGCTTTTGGCTGGCTTAATAATGTTTGTGAAGGAGATGAATTGCAGTTTGAAGATCAGACGTCTATCGAGCAAACAACCCCTGGTGGTGATCAAATTGTGTCATGGGAGTGGGTGTTTAATAATTCAGATACGCAACACATTCAGCATCCTGCGCATCAAACTACAGGCCCGCAGTCTATCGATGTTCGGTTGACAACCTGGAGTAATTATGGGTGCACGTCCTTTTCTGAAAACACAGCACTGATCTTCCCTAAGCCCAAGGCTAATTTCAGGGCAGAGCCCGCCTGTCAGAACGATTCAACATGGTTTTCAAATGAATCTAATGTTTCAAGCGGATTGATCGAATCATCATACTGGGAGTTCGGTAATGGATCCACCTCAACCCTTCGAAATCCGGGCGAGCCTTATTCCGCACCTGGGATTTATGAGGTGTATTTGGAAATCACCTCTAATAAAGGATGTAAAGATGAGGTTACCAAGGAAGTAACGATTCCTGAAACCCCGGTCGTGGATTTTTCCCTTACACCCGAGCTGGGTTGCTCACCCTTAAAAGTGATAACCACTAATAGCAGTGCCATTGACGAAGGAGGCATGCGATATGAATGGTATATCGATGATTCCCTGGTTTCAGAAGAGGCTTCGCCAATTCTGGTTTTTGAAAATGACACTACTATTCCCACCCGGCATACCCTTGAATTAAAAGCTTTTAGTGATTTAGAGTGCCCACATAGCCTTAAGCAGCCGAATGTTGTGTCTGTTTTATCTGCCCCCATTGCAGGTTTTGAAGAGTCTTTTCAGGATAATGATCCATTTAATCCGGTGATGAATTTTAAGAATACCTCCTGGTATGGGGTGCGTTGGCATTGGGACTTTGATGATGGCAATCAATCCGAAGCATTCGCGCCTTCTAATTACTTCAAAAATTCGGGAAACTATAAGGTTCAGCAAGTTGTTTGGAACGAATATAGCTGCACTGATTCTGCGTGGCGTGTAATAGAGATCGACCCGGTTACAACGATGTATATTCCGAATGCCTTTACTCCAAACAACGATGGTGTCAATGACACTTGGTTTGTGAAAGGCTTCAATGAGGGTAAAGACTTTGAAATAGCAGTTTTCAATCGATGGGGTAATTTGATTTTTGAGTCAGATAACATGAACTTCCGTTGGGATGGTTTGATGCCAAATTCAAATGAATTTGCACCTATCGGTGTTTACGTCTATGCCATCACCTATATCACATCAGAGGGCCATGAAAAAGTTTTACGCGGAAGCTTTTCTTTGATCCGTTAAACCCTTGTTGCGGTAACTTGTTCTTATGTTTGAAGCGATGAAAACAGAAGACATCAAAAACCCTATTGATCCTGATAAAATAACTGAAACTCCAGGTGTATTAGAGTATGCTCATCATGTGGGTAGTGCGCTTATAAAGCCTGAAGATAAAGGAAAAATCAAGGGTAGATCGCTTGCTGCGATGTACGAACAGACAGATCTGCAGCTTGCGCAAATCAAAAAGCAAATTGATCTTTTAGCAGATCAGGTAAAACATATCCAAAACAGAAAGCGTATTTCAGAAAAAATTTACCAATCCAAAATCGGCTTTCAGCCGATAATTGGTCAAGTTTATCATCTTTATGAGAAAAGTAATGGTGACTATCAGGTTTCTATGTTATCTCAGAATGAATGGGGCAGAAGTATGCCAAATTGGACTTATCTTTCCGCCATTAAACTTTTAGGGGATCACACATGGGAAGTTTTTAATGAAGACATTAACGTATAGCTTTTTTCTTCTACTGATTTTTTTTCTAGGAAGCTGCGAACAACCGGTCGAAGATGAAATATCATCTATTCACGCAGTGTTAGACCGGCAAAAAAACGCATGGAATAGAGGTGATTTAGGTGCATACATGAATGGATATTGGGATAGTGAGGAATTGATTTTCACTTCATCAAAATCAATTGCTAAAGGCAGAAAAGATGCAGTGAAGCATTACAAACACACCTATAAGTCTAAGTTAGATATGGGTGTTTTGGAATTCAATAATGTTTCAACAAAGCTGCTTAGTAGTAAATCGGCATTTACTGTTGGAGAGTGGAGTATTAAGCGTGATTCACATGATTTAAAAGGTAGGTTTACGCTTATTTGGCAAAAAATAGATCGACAATGGCTTATCATTGCTGACCATAGTTCATAAAAATTATCCGACCTTAGCTTTGCATTACTAAATTTGAACTTTGAATGCCTCTATGATGAAAAAGCTCGCCCTACTTCTTTTCATTTTTGTTGCCGTGATAACCTCAGCTCATGCTCAGGAAGAAGAGGAAGTATTTCAAGCTGATGAAAGTACAGCTGATGAATATTTCTTCAATGAAAATTACAGTGCCGCGCTCACTCATTATATATCGCTGCTTGAAGAGGATCCGGAAAACCTTAAGTATAACTACAACACGGGCCTTTGTTACCTCAACTCAGATTTCGAAAAGATTAAATCCATTCCCTATTTTGAAAAGGTGGTATTTTATGATGAGGAGGCATCTACGGTTTACTTCTTGATGGGTAAGGCTTATCAAAGTGATTTTCAATTTGATCGAGCTATCGATATGTTTAACAACTTCATCGAGTTTTACAGCATGGGTGGTGAATTTTTGGTGGAAGATGCGGAAACGGAAATTGAGTATTGTGAAAATGCCTACGAATTGACAAAATTTCCGAAAGAAGTGTTGTACGAAAACCTTGGCCCCCAAATCAACAGTTCATTCCCTGATTATTTTCCGTTTGTAACTATTGATGAAAGCTTTATAGCTTACACTTCCAAACGCGATGATGGCAGCAAAAAACTTCCTGATGGCACTTTTGCATCGAATATCTACTACTCAAGAGTGGCAGAAGGCGAATATACTGGGGCAATGCCAATGCCCGGTGCTGATAATGATCCTGCTGAAAGTGAAGTTGTTGTGGGAATGTCTGGAACAGGCGATAAGTTATTGCTTATGAAAGGCCTCGAAGGCATAAGCGGTGATATTTTGGAGGGTGAGTTTGATGGTGAGCGCTTAGGCAATATCAAAGAACTTGATAAAAAAATCAATAGTAAATTTAGGGAGATAGCGGCAACATATGCCAATGACGGTACTAACACTATTTATTTCGTAAGCGACAGACCAGGTGGTTATGGCGGCACAGACATTTGGGTGATTAAAAAACTACCAACTGGAGCATGGGGCGTGCCATTCAATGCTGGTCCGGATATTAACACCGAACGAGACGAAGACTTCCCTAATGTATCTCCAGATGGAAACTATTTGTTTTTTAGTTCTAAAGGTCATTTCTCGATGGGAGGCTTTGACATCTTTAAGGCGAAATGGAACATCGATTCCACTAGGTTTATGAATCCCAGAAATTTGGGATATCCTATTAACTCGGTTGATGATGATATGAATTATAGACTTTCAAGGTCAGGTCGCTATGGTTATATGTCTGCACTTCGCGAAGACGGTTATGGTGATTACGACATTTATCGAATCACCATTAAGGAAGTGGAAAGTGAGTACAGTGTTCTCAGAGGTACCATCACGAGCGCTGATCCTAATTTTGATGTAAGTTCAGCTGATATTACGGTAACGGATTTTGAAACGGGTGATTTGTTCGGAGTTTACACACCAAACCCTAACTCAATGCGCTATGTGATCATACTTCCCCCCGGTGAGTTTGAAGTGTTGGTGGATTCTCCCGGTTTTGAACCAGTAAGTTTTGAGGTTAAGATTTTGGGCAAAAGCTCCTTCCAGCCAGAGATTGATCACAACCTTGAACTTGTTGCTAAGTAGAGGGTTTTAATGATCTATGAAGCATTTGCTCTCTAAACGTTACACTTTATACATTTCAAATCACTGTTCGCAATGTTGGAATGTGCTCGATTTTATCCAACGAAAAAGGGTCGAGTGTCTTGTGATCAATGTTGATGATGAGGGTGATACACCTCCTGAAAAAGTTTTTATTTACCCTGTGCTCTTTAAGAACGATCGGCTATTGGCTTACGGATTAGATATTATAGAACATTTCCAGCTCCAAGAAAATCGACCTTAATTGAATTTTAGACTGCTTTAAGCGCCTAAATTTGCATCTAAGCAATGATCAAAATTCTTTCTGCCAACCAGCTCAGGAAAGCTGATGAAGTCACCATGGAGCATGAGCCTATCTCATCTATTGATTTAATGGAGCGTGCCGCAGATGCTTGTTTTAAATGGATGGTAGAACATTATACAGATGATCGATCAGTTTTCATCTTTGCAGGAGTTGGCAATAACGGAGGTGATGCTTTAGCAATTGCTCGTAAACTTTTGCAAGCAGGCTGGAAGGTTGAAACCTTTATTGTAAGGTATTCTGAGCGATTTTCCGATGATCTTCAAATAAACCTCGACCGGCTAAAAGAACTTGGGCATGAGGTTAATTACATTTTGGAAGAAAAACATTTCCCTTCCATCAGCAGCGAGTCTATTATTGTTGACGGCATTTTTGGAACCGGTTTAAACCGTGAAGCCGAAGGGCTCGCAGCATTATGTATCGACCAGATCAATGCCAGCATCGCAGAAGTAGTGGCGCTTGATATGCCATCAGGATTGTTTGCTGATGAGCTTTCTAAAAAGGATGCCTCGGCCATTTATGCCTCCATCACGTTGAGCTTCCAATCACCTAAGCTGTCGTTTTTTTTACCGGGATGTGAGACGTTTGTCGGTAAATGGGAAATCATCGATATCGGCCTTGATGCTAACTTTATAATGACACAGGAAGTGGATTATCTTTTTGTGCCTTCCATCGCATCTTTTGCGGGTTATTTCAAACGAAGCTTGTTTCAGCACAAGGGAAATTTCGGCCATGTTTTGGTCATCGCGGGTTCTTTGGGTAAGATGGGAGCTGCTGTGCTAAGCACAAAGGCTGCACTTCGCAGCGGAGCGGGTAAGGTAACGGCTCACGTTCCTCATTCAGGAAACTCCATCATGCAAATAAGCATTCCTGAAGCGATGACTTCAATAGATGGCTATGATGAATTTATCGGAGAACTTCCCAATCTTGTTGATTTTAATGCAATTGCGATAGGACCAGGACTCGGAACGAATAAAAAAACAAGGAGCATGCTTAAGCAATTGTTGAGCGGTCTTGAGGCGCCCTTGGTTTTGGATGCTGATGCCTTAAACCTTTTGGCCGACAAGTCCGAATGGCTTAAAATGTTGCCCAAAGACAGCATTTTAACGCCTCATGTAGGAGAGTTTGATCGTTTGTTCGGTAAATCGGATGATGCGATGCAAAGACTGAAGAACCTACGCGCTGCCGCATCAAAATACCAATGCATCATTGTTTTGAAAGGTGCATATACAGCAATCGCTTTCCCCAATGGTAAGGTTTACTTTAACAGCACAGGAAACCCCGGCATGGCAACAGCTGGCAGCGGTGATGTTCTCACAGGTATAATTACTGCTTTTCTGGCGCAAACCGGTGATCCGTTTACCGCAAGTTTGTGTGCTGTATTTGTGCATGGTGTTGCGGGAGATTTGGCTGCCCTTAAGATGGGTGTGAATGCCATGATAGCCGATGATATCATCATACATTTAGGAGAAGCCATTAAAAAACACTTGGAAGAAGCATGACGATTACATTGTTCATTTTGATAGCCACAGCTGCAGTGAGTATTCCTGCATTTAATAACCGTCAACTATTTTTTAAACTCGACTTTCAGCCATATATGATCCAGCGTAACAACCAATGGTATCGCTTTTTAAGCCATGCTTTTTTGCATGCTGACTGGGGGCATTTTGTGATCAATATGTTCGTTTTATACCAATTTGGAAAGTTTGTAGAACAGTTTTATGCTCAGCTGTTTGGCACTACATGGATTGTGTTTTTCCTTATGCTGTATATCGGTGGAATTCTGTTTAGCTCCATTCCTGGCTACGTAAGGCATAAAAATAATTATAGCTATCATGGCGTTGGGGCATCGGGCGCTGTGAGTGCTGTGGTTTATGCGTTTATCTTAATGGAACCCATGGCTCCTCTAGGGTTGTTGTTTATCCCATTTCAAATTCCTGCATGGATTTTTGGACTGCTATACCTAGCTTTAGAGTTTTACCTCGATAAAAACAGCAACAGTCCGATTGCCCATTCCGCCCATTATTATGGTGCCATATTCGGAGTGGTATTTACATTCTTGCTAAAGCCGGAATTGTTGTTTCGTTTTTTTTGATGGGGATGGAATCGTTTGTCTTAACAGAAAATCGCTTTGTGCCACTGAGCTGCTTAGATCCCAATAATCGCGGCTTCCTCTATGGTGACGGTTTTTTTGAAACCATTTTGGTTCAGTCAGGTGCACCCCTTTTCTGGGTAACACACAAGCAGCGCATGATACTTACTGCTGATTATCTGAAACTGCAGCACGATGAATGGCATTCACTTGATATTGCTGTTTCTTCGTGGTTAGATGAATTTGCTGACGATCATCCATTCCTGAGATGGAGGATTACTGTATTTCGGGACGGATTAGGAAAGTATGCACCAGAGAAAAATGAAACGAAAATTGTATTGAATTGCGAACCCTTGTCGCATAATCCTTTCTGCACCTCAACAAGCAAAACCTGGGAGATTTCTCATCAGGTTCATGAGGCACAATTGGCTGATCGATTCAAATTGATTGGGAAGCATAAACAGGTGCTTTACGCCAAGGAGGCGCTGGATCGAAAGTTAGACGATCTACTTGTTTTCAACTCCCAAGATCAACTGGTAGAAGCGGTAAGTGGTAATGTGTTTGTTCTGATGGGCAATAAATGGGTCACTCCGCCTTTGTCTTCGGGTGCGCTTGACGGAGTGATCAGAAAAGTATTGCTCGAAGAAGAAAAAGCAGAGGAACAGCACATCAGCCGTGTTGAGCTTTTAAACGCCAGGAAGCTTTTTACTACCAATGCTATTGAAGGAATAAGAGGGATGAATGATATCACGACTGGAAGAGAAATTGAAATGGATGAATTGGCGTTGTGGCTTCAGGGAAAAGCGGCTAGTTCAATCCTGGATTTTCAGGAAAATCAGCCATGATCTTAAACTTTTTGCCCAGGGATTTAAGTGCCACACGCCAAAGTTGATCTGAAGGCGTTGTCATGATGGTATCGATACTCAAATCACATAAAATCCAACTTCTGCTAGAAAGTTCATCTTCCAATTGGTCTTTTTCCCAACCGGAATACCCACCAAAAAAGCTGACTTGATCAGGTGCTACCTGCCCTGCTTTAACCATCGATTTCAATAAATTAAAATCACCACTCCAATAAAGTCCGGGTGAAACTTCTTTTGATTCTGGAATTATCGCTCCCAGTGTGTGAATGAAGAACAAGGTTTCTTGATTAACGGGACCACCGTAGTGAAAAGAAAAGTCTCCTTTCGGAAAATCCTCAACAATATCGTGAATATTAAGCGGAGTTAGTTTGTTTAAAACAAAGCCGAAAGCTCCTTCTTCAGGGTGGTACTCTGCCAATAAAATGACTGTTCTGCTAAAGTTAGGATCACCGAGGAAGGGTTCGGAAATAAGAACCTTCCCTTGTTTAAGGTCGCTTTTTGAAAAACTATAGCCCAGCTTCAAAAAGAATTCATTCTCTATGTTATCCGGTTTGAACAAAACATGTGCAAAATATAATTACACGCGATATAAAGCAAATGGAAATGCATGATTTAATGTAAAACATCAAAACCTAACATTCCGTCTGGAATGATTATTGACTTGATTCCGCTTCGGTAAAGGGCAGCAATGGACTGATCAAACCATGATGGATCTCTCCCGAATTATTTAGCGGTAGATTTTTTTGTTGCTGTCTTCTTTGTTGAAGTAGTTTTTTTGGCTGCGGTGGTTTTTTTAGCAGTTGAAGCTGCTGTTTTGGTGGTTTTTGCAGTGGTTGA
Source organism: Salibacteraceae bacterium (assembly GCA_040905305.1). Lineage (GTDB taxonomy): Bacteria > Bacteroidota > Bacteroidia > Flavobacteriales_G > Salibacteraceae > SHAN690. The sequence goes on from JBBDRU010000210.1 coordinate 14,044, forward strand.
CTTTGCGGTCGTTGTTTTCTTAGCGACCGGGGCTGCTTTCTTTGCTGCTGGTTTTGCTTTGGCTTTTACTGGTTTTTTGGCAGCCTTTTTCGGTTTAGAAGGAGCTGTTGTGGTAGCGTCTTTTTTGCGCTGACGGGTTTTTCCGTAGCTTCCTGCAAATCTCTTTCCTTTTGCGGTCTTTTTGTCTCCTTTTCCCATAGTTTGATTGTTTGATTTCACGCAAATATAGAAATCGAAAAGAAGCAAATTAAGGATATAAAAAAAGCCCTCCTTTTGGGAGAGCTTCCAAAACTATTAACTTGCTTATACTTAGTTAACTGCGTTACCTAGGTCAGCTCCTGCTTTGAACTTAACAACGTTCTTAGCTGCAATTTTGATTTCTTTTCCTGTTTGTGGGTTACGACCAGTTCTGGCAGAACGCTTAGAAACAGAGAAAGATCCGAATCCAACCAACGCCACACGATCTCCTTTCTTAAGGGCACCTGTTGTAGTGTTGATGAATGAGTCTAATGCTTTTTTTGCATCAGCTTTAGAAATACCGGCTCCATTAGCCATCGCTTCAATTAATTCAGCTTTATTCATTTTAAATGGTTTTTAGGTTAAACATTTGTTTCAACTCCAACAAATATTAGCCGCAATCTTCGACACTGCAAGCTTTTTCTTCTTATTTGTTAATAAAAGTGCCAGTTTGTTAATAAAACCGATCATTTTGGAGGGTTTTCAACCATCATACTGATCCATTTCGCTGAAACTCGCACTATTTCTATGGTTCAAAGATTCGATCTTTACCATCAAATCGAGGTGATTGAATGCTGATAACTTTCATCGGTATTTCGCCTTCTACCTTTACCGAATGACGTGTCCCTTTTGGGATGAAAACATAGTCGCCCTGAGCGATGGTTTTTTCATCTTCGTTTAGCTGCATTATACCCTTTCCTTCCAACACATAAACCACTTCAGTGTGGTGCTCGTGATAGTGTCGCTTTACGCCACTTTTCACCCATATCAAATAAGTTGATGATAAACTGTCGTCATCGAGCTGCTTTACATAGATGTTGTCAAATGCCTCTATCTGTTCAACTTCGCTGAGGTTTTGCAGTGATTGTGCATTTAACGAAACCATCGGAGCTAAAGCCGAAACCAATAGGATGCTTATCAATTTACATTTCATGTCGCTTATTTTTCACTAAGGTAGATATTCACCTCAAGATGCCACCAGCGATTTTGCAAGCCATATATTTGAAGCGATATTTATGTTTAGATACGATCGTTATGAATGAAAGCAACCTTTCCACCAAAGAAGCAATTGAATTAGAAAATAAATACGGAGCGCATAATTATCATCCATTGCCCGTTGTGCTTGATAGAGGTCAAGGGGTTTATGTTTGGGATGTAGAAGGTAAAAAGTACTATGACTTTCTATCTTCCTATTCTGCCGTAAATCAGGGTCACTGTCATCCCCGCATTGTTGATGCCATGGTGGAGCAAACAAAACGACTCACCTTAACCAGTCGGGCGTTCTATAACTCGCGATTGGGTGAATTTGAAAAGTACATCACCGAGTACTTCAAGTTTGATAAAGTTTTGCCGATGAACTCTGGAGCTGAGGCGGTGGAAACGGCCATCAAGTTGGCGCGTAAATACGGCTATGAAAGGATGGGGGTTAAAGAAAATGAAGCCCGGATAATTGTTGCCAACGAAAACTTTCACGGAAGAACGACTACCATTATTTCGTTTTCGAATGATGAGGGCGCTCGAAAAAACTTCGGACCCTACACAGCAGGGTTTGAGTCTATACCTTATAACGATCTGGCTGCCCTGGAAAAAACAGTAGAACCGAAAGAAGTAATCGCTTTCTTAGTGGAGCCTATTCAGGGAGAAGCAGGGGTCAACACACCTGCAGACGATTATATAAGAAGAGCTAAAGATATCTGTGCAAAACACAACACCATGTTGATTGCAGATGAAATTCAAACCGGAATTGCGCGAACCGGATCGTTGTTGGCCGTGTGTGGTAATTGCACTTGTCAAGGCCATTGTGAAAGGCAAGATGCCACCTACACGCGACCTGATATTCTTGTGTTGGGCAAAGCCTTAAGCGGAGGAGCTTATCCTGTCTCAGCCGTGTTGGCAGATGATGAGATCATGAATGTTATCAAACCAGGTCAGCATGGAAGCACATTTGGCGGCAACCCGATAGCTGCGGTGGTGGCAGTAGAAGCGCTGAAGGTAGTAAAGGACGAAAAACTGGCTCAGAATGCCCGAAGGTTGGGTGAATTGTTTCGCAATGAAATGCAGAAGCTGGTTGATGAGTTTGATTTACTCAAGCTTGTTCGTGGCAAAGGACTCTTAAATGCAATGGTGGTTAATGATTCTTCTGAGAGCTCCACAGCATGGGATTTATGCGTAATGCTCAAAGACAACGGATTGTTGGCAAAACCCACCCATGGAAATATAATCCGATTTGCCCCGCCATTGGTTATCGATGATGAACAAATAAGGGAATGCATTGCTATCATTAGAAAGACCATTACACAATACATTGAATCCAAGTAAGCCTGCAACAGGCCATTACTCTCAAAAAAATAAGATTGTAAAATGCCCAATCTATTAAAGAACAAGGAAGATCAGGAAGTTAAGCTCAGAAAGCCTGATTGGCTAAAAGTCAAGATACCCGGAGGTAAAGATTACCTCAAGGTAAAGGAAGTGGTGGAAGAAAGAAACCTTCATACCATTTGCTCCAGCGGAAAATGTCCAAATCAAAGCGAATGTTGGAGTGCCGGAACAGCAACATTTATGATTTTGGGTGATACTTGTACGCGATCGTGTCAATTTTGCAATGTGGCAACAGGGGCAGGAGAGGAAGTGGACATTTTTGAACCCGCCAAAGTTGCCGAAAGCATTCGGGTGATGGGGTTAAAACACGCTGTTATTACTTCCGTAGATCGCGATGACCTGCCTGATGGTGGAGCTACACATTGGCGAAAGACAGTAGAGATGATCAGAAAAAAGAACCCAGGTGTTACAATAGAAACACTTATTCCTGATTTTAAAGGAGAGTGGGAAAATTTAATACCTATCCTTGAAGTAAAACCAGAAGTGGTTTCGCACAATATCGAGACAGTTGAGCGCATAACCAAGAGTGTGCGTATTCAAGCCAAGTACGGGCGAAGCATGGAAGTGCTCAAGCGCTTAAAAGAAGGAGGGATTGAGCGCACAAAAAGCGGCATTATGGTCGGCTTGGGAGAAACAGAAGATGAGGTGGTCAAAACACTTCAAGACCTTTGCGATCAAGGCGTTTCAGTCGTGACCATCGGGCAATATTTGCAGCCATCCAGAAAACACCTACCAGTTGCCGAATGGGTAACACCCGCTCAATTTTTACGTTTCAAAGAATTAGGCGAAGCTTTAGGAATTGAGCATGTTGAGAGCGGGCCTCTGGTTAGAAGCAGCTACCATGCTGAAAGACATGTTTAGCATTTTCATCGATTTAATGGGTATATTCGTCTATTGCTTTAAAACTTTGATCGGATGTTAAAATATGTCTTCGCCTTTCTAACCTGTTTTTCAATATTTTTTACCGTTGCCCAATCTCAAGAGAAGAGTGTTGCCCGGTTGTGGAATGAAGTTTTGCTCGAAGCCATTCGGAATGACTTTGCCAGACCTACAGTTCATGCCCGAAACCTTTTCCACACATCGGTGGTAATGTATGATGCTTGGGCAGCCTATGATTCCGTTGCTCAAACGTATTTCCTTGGTAAAGAAACGCATGATTTCCCCGTTCCTTTCAATGGTGTTGATGCACCTTTAAACCCACTCACCTTAAAGCGAAACAGAGAGGAGGCGATCAGTTATGCAGCATATCGCTTGCTTACTCATCGGTTTGAAAACTCACCGGGGGCATCCCATAGTTTGTTTCTGATGGATTCACTTTTTGCAGCATTGGGTTATGATAAAGAGAAAACAAGCTGGAATTATGCTTCAGGCGATCCAGCTGCTTTAGGAAATTATATTGCCGCTTATATGATTAATTTTGGCCAGCAAGACGGATCTAACGAGCTTAATGACTATGAAAACCGGTTTTATGAACCCGTAAATCCAGCTCTGGATTTAAGTGTGTCTGGAAACCCTGACCTTATTGACCCTAACCGGTGGCAGCCGCTCAAGTTTGACACGTTTGTTGATCAAAGCGGAAATTTGATTCTGGGCGGTCAACCGGATTTCCTTAGTCCCGAATGGGGTATGATCGCTCCTTTTTCATTAAAAACAACGGATTTAGAAAAACATATACGCGATTCAAATGAATACTGGCTCTACCATGATCCCGGGCCACCACCTTTTATTGATACACTTAATGGGCAAGGGGGTACAGCGTTCTACCAATGGGGATTTGAGTTAGTAAGTGTGTGGACAGGGCATCTGGATCCGGCTGATACCACTATGTGGGATATTTCTCCAAATAGTATTGGAAACATTCCATTTGAAAACCTGCCGGACAATTTTTCTGAATACCCCGACTTTTATAAGTTGGAAGAAGGTGGAGACATCAGTCAGGGCTACGAACTCAATCCTATCACCGGTGAACCCTATGACCAGCAATGGAAGAAACGTGGCGATTATACCCGTGTTTTGGCAGAGTTTTGGGCAGATGGGCCAGATAGTGAAACCCCACCGGGTCACTGGTACACCATTTTAAATGAGGTGATGGATTATCCTCAATTTGAACATAAGTTCAAGGGAGAAGGAGAAGTGTTGAATGTGTTGGAATATGATGTTAAGGCATACTTTACGCTGGGCGGTGCAATGCACGATGTAGCCATAGTTTCCTGGGGGTTAAAAGGCTGGTATGATTATATTCGACCTATTTCTGCCATACGATTCATGGCCAAAATGGGGCAGTCTTCTGACTCCACGCTACCAAATTATCATCCTGCAGGTTTAAAGTTAATTCCCGGTTTTGTAGAATTGATCGACTCCGTTGATGCGCTGGCAGGAACCAGTTTTCAAAATGTTGGCAAAGTAAAGGTGAAGTCTTGGCGAGGTCATGAATTCATTCTTAATGCAGAAACAGATATTGCCGGAGTAGATTGGATTTTACCCAGAAAGTGGTGGCCATATCAGCGTCCATCTTTTGTAACACCTCCTTTTGCTGGATATGTTTCCGGTCATTCAACCTATTCGCGTGCTGCAGCAGAGGTAATGACAATGCTCACAGGTAGTGAATATTTCCCAGGCGGAATAGGTAGGTTTATTGCACCTAAAAATGATTTCCTAGCATTTGAAAAAGGCCCGAGCGACACGGTTGTTTTGGAGTGGGCAAAATACTATGATGCTTCAGACCAATGCAGCTTATCACGTATTTGGGGGGGGATTCATCCACCGGCTGATGATATTCCCGGTCGAAAATTAGGAAGGGTAATCGGCATCGAAGCCTTTGAAAAAGCCGAGCAGTTGTTTTTGCGAGACACAGCAGACACCACAACCGGAGTTGATGCGTTGGCTGATTTAAATGCATTCAAGGTAAGTTGCTACCCCAACCCAAATGCCACCGGCATGGTCAATGTTCGGGTGAATGGAAAAGTTTCGTCACCGATGACCATTCGCATTTTTAATGCAATGGGCAGTGAGTTAAGAAATGAGCAATGGGTGGTACAAGCGAATAAAGGCTCTTTGCATGCCATCGATTTGAGTATGTTCTCCAAAGGGCTTTACCATTTGAGGTTTGAAACAGCGAACCAAAACACAAGCGCCAAAGTAGTTTATAGATAATAAAGGGTGATGATGAAGCAGCATCGAAAATCCATTTCGTGAAGCATCTCGCTACCACCAAAATCAATCCTTGATTCTCGCATTAACAGCCAAAACCACCCAATTCAGAATGCTTTTTTGATGGCCAGCTTTGGTTATTCACTTTTGGAAAACCTAAACGCACTTATCAAACAAGAGCATTTCCAAGGCTTTGACTATTTTGGTCGGGTAAATGAAATAAAACATACCGAATAACAGGAATAATCCAGTTAAATATGGAAGAGTTACTGTTATTGGGAGTTAGTGGCAAGTGCTACCTTACCGCTTCGATGAAAAATTCGGCAATCCTAAAGGTGTAAAATCCTTATTTTCCATCTTATTAAAATCTTCTGCTATTTCATTTGCAATAGCCATTGATGGTAACGCTTTTGTTATCCATACTTTCTTTTGGTTGTCCCATACCTTTAGGATTTTACCTTCTTTTTTTACTTCGTATCTCATTTTCGTTTAATTTACCGCACCAGCCACTAACAAAGGCTCAAAGCAATTGCCATCAAGCATAGTGCAAATTTTGAGCGGTATTTTAGGCAACTGCTCTTAGCCTCAACCGTTGGCACAAATTAAAATGAACATATGGCATTAAAACCTGACCTAATAAGATTCTTTCTCCAGAACATCCAAGTTTCAAATATGAAAACGTTTGGAAGTGAAGTAGCTCACCTTTTCGAACATTTGGACAAGGAAATTAAGGATAATCAAGTTTTTGAAAAATATGAGTCTGAAAGAAAAAATTGGGAAAATTGGCCTAACCAAGATGGCGGTTCATTTGGAGAGTGGAGCTTACCGACACAATATGAAGAAGCAAAGTCTCTTGTTTACGACTTATACAGAACTGTTGCGGAAGAAGGTGCAAATGGGTACAATTTGCCTGCTAACCTAACTTATAGTTCACACGGTGACCTCAATGATGCAGTTTATAGTTTTAATCAACAATTTCTCGGATACTTTGAGCAAGTTCTCCAAGAAATCGTAAATGCCAACCCAGAACTCGAATCTAATGAGTTAGAAAAAGTTCAAGGAGATACTGTTTTTATTGTTCATGGGCATGACAATGAACTAAAAACGGAAATTCAGTTATTATTAACAAGAGCAGGTGTAAATAACATTGTTCTTCATGAACAAGCTGACAAGGGCAGGACCATTATTGACAAATTAGTTGGAGAATCAGAATCTTCAAACTATGCTATAGCTTTGCTTTCACCTGATGATTTAGTAAGTGACGGTTCTAAAAGGGCAAGACAAAATGTGATATTGGAAATAGGTTATTTTATAGGTCGTTTGGGCAAAGAGCGGGTAAGACTCTTAAAAAAAGGAGATATTGATATTCCTTCCGACCTTCAAGGAATTCTCTATGAAAATTACGACAATGTCGGAGCTTGGAAAATGAAAATTTGTAAAGAACTAATTGCTGCGGGTATTCATGTGGACATGAAAGCAGTTGCGGAAAAACTATAAAAAACTTGTGCCAACACGAGGCTATGAGCAAGCGGGCGGACAGTGAGTTACGAAAGGTTTAGGCATTCTGTGGGCTTCCCATTTTTAGGACAGTGCTAAACTAAAGGGTGTTTACTTTTTTCGGTTGACGGATATTGATGCAGTCGAGGTTGTGAAGTTGGTGCATCAGTAGTTAGGTTAACAGACCCTAGTCTGATTGTTTTACGGGAACCAAACCACAGTTAGCTCATAATTTCTTCCACGTTTCGCTCAATGTTTTCGGCAAGCGTGTCGGTTGGTAAGTCATCAGAATCAAGTCCAAATGGATCTTCGATGGATTCAGCGATCAACTCTAAACTTGCCAGAATATAAAAGGTGAAACTGGTAATCAAAATCGTCCAGTATCCAAATGTTCCGGCAAAACCAATAGGCATGGTGATGATGTAAATGAAGATGAATTTTTTGATGAAGATATTGTAGGTGTAAGGAATTGGTGTTTTTCGGATGCGTTCGCATGCCCCACAAATATCTGTGAACGCGTTGAGGTCTTCTATCAGCGCCAATTGCTTGGCAGTGTCTAAATCATGGCTGTTTTCATCCACCATTTTCTGCATTCGCTTTGCCAGGGCATTGGGTATGTGATGCATGTCCTTTTTTAGGTCATCGATCAACAGTTGGTGTTTATCAGGCAAGGTAGAATAATCTGCTTTGCGCAAATGCTCGGTCAAAACATGCGGGTAAGCAACTGCGTAGCGCATCAATTTTGGTTTTGCCTCGGCATTTTTGACCCATGTGCTTATTTTAAACGCAAAATTGCGTGATACGTTGACCAATGCGCCCCATTGTTTTCTGCCTTCCCACCATCTATCATAAGCCGTGTTGGTTCTAAAAACCAACAGCAATGAAATCACAAACCCCAATAATGAGTGCATTACCGATGATGAGAAATTCATCTCAATCACCTCTAATTCAATGTAAATGACCAGCCAACTATAAAGCGAAACTGAAACAATTACCCAAAATAACGTGCGAAACGTATCGCTTTTATGAAACCTAAAGATGAGCCCAAACCAATCTTTGGGATTGTAATTAATCATAAGAAATGCTTTGTTTCAAATGTATTGCTTGAAGCCTACTTTTGAAGGCTAATTAAGACCTTTAAACGTGTTTATGAATTATTCCTATACCGTTCTCGATCGTTTTTTGCGATACGTAACCATCGATACTCAATCTGATCCGCACGCTACAACTGTTCCATCAACAGAAAAACAAAAAGACCTGAGCAGGCTTCTCGTTAAGGAGCTAAAGGAAATAGGCATTGAAGATGCTGAAATGGACGAGTGGGGCTATGTGTATGCTACCATTCCAGCAAACACAGATAAGAAGGTGCCCGTGATTTGCTTTTGCTCGCACGTTGATACGTCACCTGAAAGCAGTGGGAAGGATGTGAAACCGGTTATTCATGAAAATTATGATGGTTCTGTTTTAGTGTTGCCTGCTGATCCTACCATAAAAATCGATCCTGAAAAGCATCCCGAACTGGCGACTAAGATTGGCAATGATATCATTACAGCAGATGGAACCACTTTATTGGGAGCAGATAATAAGGCTGGAGTAGCAGCCATTATGGATGCAGCTCATTACTTCATGATTCATCCGGAGGTGAGGCATGGAGCCATTCGCATTTTGTTTACCCCAGATGAAGAAATTGGGCGGGGAGCAGATAAAGTAAACATTGAAAAACTGGGTGCCGATTTTGGTTACACCGTTGATGGTGAGGCGCTTGGGTCGTTTGAGGATGAAACCTTCAGTGCAGACATGGTGAACATAATCATTGAAGGGGTGAATTTTCATCCGGGTTTTGCAAAAGGGCAATTAGAAAGCGCTTTAAAAGCAGCAAGCGCCTTGATCGATCGCTTGCCAAAAGATCGATGGTCTCCCGAAACTACCAAAGACCGCGAGGGTTTTGTTCATCCCTATGAACTAAAAGCGGGAATCGAAAAAGCAGAGATCACTTTTATTGTTCGCTCTTTTGATGATGCGGAGTTAAAAGAATATGAACGTAAGTTAGAAAACATGCTGATCGATGTGATGAAGGCATTCCCCAACTCCAATTACCATTTTGAGGTAATCGAGCAGTACCGTAATATGAAAAACATCATAAAGGACTTTCCTCATGTTTCAGAATATGCGATTGAGGCGATTGAAAGAGCCGGCATAAGGCCACGCGTTGGAAGCATTCGTGGCGGAACGGACGGTTCTAAACTGTCGTTTATGGGGTTACCGTGTCCAAATATTTTTGCCGGTGAACACTCGTTTCACAGTAAAATGGAATGGGCGAGTGTTCAAGACATGCAAAAGGCGGTGGAAACAATCGTAAACCTCGCTTGCATTTGGGAAGAACGCACTTAAATCTACTTTGGTGAGCTAAAATACGTTGAAAGAATTGAGTCCATCGGCTTTTCACCGTTGCAAATGAGATGTATGTTTTCCCACATTTCAGATGAAACAAATTCACCAAGCGGTTGCTCATGGCTGGTGATGTTTTTGAAGGCATTTGTGAGTTTTTTGTCCCAAATTTTATGATACCGCAACGTGTCATCAGGATATACGATTTTTCGTCTGGTTCCTTCCGGAATCGCCCTGAATGGTGCTCTGATATTCAGGTAGCCATAGTCGTCAGTGAGCTGCTCTCCGGGCTCAATATCTCTAACAGCAATTTCAAAATCGTAGGCCGTAGTTAAGCAGTTGGAATTGAAACTGTGGTTTACAAAACGTGCATGATCCCAACACAACACATAGTTGCCTATGTTATTTCGAAAAGCATATATGTCTATGATGTTCTTGTAACTATCATCCATTTCATCGAATTCTCGCGGAGTAAACGAACGATCAAACTTGTCGAGCACCCATGTAATGGTGCCTTTCGGAATAAATTTTTTGGCGACTACGCCATAACCGATTTCATCGTTGATGAGTTTGAGTTCAGTATGTGGATGGATCATTTAATATTTAAAATTTACATGAAATTAGATAAGTCAATGATCAAAAAATGATGTGTTGAAAACTATTGTATGGTTTGTGTTTGCCTCGTATATCGAGAAAGCTGGTTGAACGGGTTTTGTACACGGAGAAAACATATCCGGTTTTTATTATTCATACCCACAACCATGGTATTAGCTGTGAATTTTGCTATTTTTTCGGAATCAATATTATGTGCTTAGTGCCTTTAGTTTTGGCGGGGTAAACGATGAGTGAAAAGAACAATAGAATTATGCGTACTAAAAAGCCCTGGACCACCAAAGCAGCAATGGATCAGGTTTATAAAGAGAGCTTTTGGGGAGGAACCAACGATGCCTTTTACTCTGGAGATGGGTCGCATTGTCCTGAACTGGTAGATCCTTATGTTTTTGCAGTTGCGGAATTCCTAAACTCTTTTACACCTCAAATTTCGGTGTGTGATTTAGGTTGTGGTGATTTTAATGTAGGAAACAACCTGGTGAAGCATACGCGCAAATACGTGGCAGTTGATATTGTAGACGACTTGATAAACCGAAACAAAGAACTATTTAAGACCGAAAATTTGAAGTTTCAGTGTTTGGATATTGCAACGGACGACTTACCGATAGCAGATTGTGCTATATTGAGGCAGGTGCTTCAGCATTTGTCCAATGCAGAAATCCATCAGATTTTGAGCAAACTGGACGCATTCAAGTATGTTATTATTACTGAGCATATTCCTGATGGGGCATTTATACCCAACAAGGATATTATCTCAGGCCAGGGAATTAGAATGAAAAAGAAAAGCGGTGTGGACGTTTTGGCCTCGCCATTTCATTTCCAGGCAAAGGAAGTAAAGCCACTCGTTTCTGCAGCACTCAATGATGGCAAAGGGATTATAGATACGAAGCTGTATGTGCTTTTCTGATGGTTTGTTCATTGAGTTTTGAATAGCTTCTTGGATATCTTATAGCAGAACCGAGCCATGAAAGCATATCCGATCACCACGGTTCAATTCTGATCTGCTGCTTTCCCTTTAAACAAGGAGTATCCGTTAAACCGGCATTCAATAGCCCCATTAAACAATTTATGTTTATGATTGGGTTTCAGTCCGATGCGCTTCAGTGCTTTCAGGTTTCCGCTTATGATCCATACAGTGTGGCCGGGGAAGTGGTGCTTTAACCGAAAACCGATTTCGTGGTAAAACCCGGGCATCTCGTCATCTTCCTCCAGCCGCTCTCCATAGGGAGGGTTCATGATGATCGTGGCCGACTCATCCGTTGGTGAAGATGAGGTGAAATCCTGGAGATCAAATATGATGGCATCCACAACGCCTGCTCTTTGAGCGTTTCGCTTAGCCATAGTCAGGGCAGCGGCATCAATGTCTCGAGCATAAATCGTTGCGGCAATCGGAACTATTTTGTTGCGCTCTTCTTGCTCAATGGTGTCAAAGCTTGTCTGGTTATAATTTTTCCAACGTTGAAATCCGAATTTTCGAAAAAGTCCGGGCGGAATATTACCTGCGAGCAAAGCGGCTTCAATGGCAATGGTTCCTGACCCAGTCATGGCATCGATCAGTGGAGATTTGACGTCCCAACCGGAAATTAATAGCAGGGCCGCAGCAAGGGTTTCACTGATGGGCGCTTCATTGCTTTCGGTTCGGTATCCGCGCTTTTCAAGGCTTTCACCTGAACTGTCCAGGGCAATGTTCACTTCGGTTTCTGAAATATGCAAATTGATTCGAACATCGGGGTTTGCGGTATCCACTGAAGGCCGTTTGCCGGTCTTATCCTTAAATTGATCCACTATGGCATCTTTCACCTTAAGTGCAGCATATTGTGAATGCCTGAAGCGGGTTCCGTAAACCGTGCTGTCTATAGAAAAGGTCATATCGTTGTCCAGGTATTCGCTCCAATCAATTTTTTGGGTGAGCTGGTAAAGGTGCCGATCGTTGTGCGCTTTGAAATGGCTTAGCGGAACCAAAAAACGAAGTGCTAAGCGAGATGCCAGATTGCACCGGTAAAGGAGTTCTTGGCCTCCTTCAAATTGAATGGCACGATTCAGAGGAACAATGTTCTTTGCGCCCAAAGCTTTTAGTTCTTCAGAAAGAATTGGCTCAAGGCCAAACAGTGTTTTTGCTACAATTTTCAATAATCAAATTTCTTAATGCAAGTATAGGCTTAAAGCCCGCACTTTCATTAAGAATAGACGTGGTTTGAGACCTAATTTTGAGGGCATTGATTGATATACTCTTGGTCAACTTCTATGGTATTGAAGCCCAAGATGATCGAGTTTTTTTCGTAGCTATGGCTTACGTAGATAGGCCCAAAGTTGGCCTCAGCGCTAGATGAAAAGCTGTTTTCTTTGATTGTAAATTTGCCAGATGTCACTTTTTCACCATTGGTATTTTTTAAAACAAACTTGTTCTTTTTATTCTCAATGGTAAAAAGCGTTGTTTGAAAAAGGGTAGAGTCGATGCAAATTAGTGGAATTACAGGGCTTTCATCTAGCACACCAACTTTTTCATCGTTTATAAATAGCGTATAGTCTTCACCGTCAGCGTTCTGAACGAAGAAATGCCCTTGCACTTCTTCATCCAATTTCTTGCAAGATAACAATGTGATAATAGCTAGGGCCAAAAGAAATGCTGTGTGGTGTTTCATGGTGTTTTTAAATTTTCGGGAAAACGCACGTATGATTGTATTTATTATTCATGAAAAAAAAATCAAGTCGTTATTTTCGTTCTCTAATTTGAATCATCATGGGAAGAGCTTTTGAATACCGCAGAGCAGCCAAAGAGAAACGTTGGGATAAAATGTCGCGCATATTTCCAAAGTTGGCCAAAGCCATTACCATGGCCGCAAAAGAGGGCGGAGGTGATCCTGATATGAACGCATCGTTACGGGCGGCTATTCAAAATGCCAAGGCTCAAAATATGCCTAAAGACAATATTGATGCGGCCATAAAACGAGCAGAAGGAAAAGATGCTGAGGCTTATGCAGAGGTCAATTATGAAGGAAAAGGCCCGCATGGTGTGTTGGTGTTTGTTGAATGTGCAACGGACAACCCAGTGCGCACGGTGGCCAATGTGAAGCATTATTTCACCAAAGCCGGTGGTGGACTTGTTCCCAATGGGTCGCTACAGTTTATGTTTGATAGAAAGGCTGTTTTTCAGTTTGAAAAACCGGAAAATATGAACCTCGAAGACCTGGAGCTAGAATTGATTGATGTCGGGTTGGAAGAGGTGGAAGAAAACGATGGAACTGTTTATGCCTATGCAGATTACACGAATTTCGGGACAATGAATGATGCATTGGAAGCAAAACAGATCGAGGTTTCTAAAGCCAACTTACAACGCATTCCCAACGCACCGGTTGAGTTTACCGATCAACAAATCGAAGAGATTGAAAAAATGCTTGACCGAATGGAAGAGGATGATGACGTGCAGGCGGTTTACAATAATATTGCTTAGTCGATTTCCACTTTTATTGGGCCGCCCATGGAAACATAGCTTCCGCCCACTTCATCAATATTAACATCCAACTCATCGCGGGTAGTTATCTTAGACAGGTTTACTTTCAACTCGTCATAAGTATTGATTCCCTTGATGTTTACATCCATTGTGGACAGGTCGTTTAGTTTTACGTTTATCGATCCGTCATCATTCAGTGGAATAAAACCCAGGCTGTTGTAGCCGATAGACGCATCTGCATGAGCAATGGAAATAATGGAAAGTTGAGATAGCGTTTGAATACTGAGGCAAGCAGCAATTACACCCAAAGTAAATTTTGTGAATAGATCTATTTTCATGATGTTACAATTTCAGGGCGAAGAAGCAACAATCTTGCCGAAGATGTCAATTACTTCCTGCGCCTTCTGATTAGGTAGTAGCTGACAGAAATTAACAGAAGTATAATTAAAGCCACTATATAGCTCGGGGCTTCCTCCAGCGGACTGGTTTCACCTTTAGTGTTTACATCGATTTGTTGCGGTATTTGCGCAAACATTGCGATAGAAGAATGCAAGAAAAGAAGTAGAAAAAATAAATGCTTCATGGCTATTAATTTACTGTAATGGCATCGCGATGCATGTCTATATTTTTGGCACCTTTATAGAAAAAGTAAGCCGCAATGGCCATGAAAATATGGCTGGTAGCAATATGGTTAAACCATTGGTGGGGCGTCCATTCATTCATGAAAAAGAGGGCGGCAATAGCCGCCAGCCCGATGCCTATCAAAATGTTGAGGCTGGCGTTATTGCGCGTTTTAAAAAACAGGTATCCTTCTAAGGAAAGCACAACAAACATCAACCCATAACCCGAGTGAAACTCAACAAAGAAAAAGTCCAGAGAAACAATGGTGAGGGTTAAAAATGTTAAAAACTCAACGATGTTAATGATGCCTAAAATTTTGATAACCTTAGGTTTAAAGACAATGCGCGTGTGTTGAATAGCGGCCCGCTCGATGAGCATTATGGCAAACATGCTCGTAATCCAACCCGGAAGTTTCATGGCAAAAGGCATGGCGTATAAAAAGGCGTGGCCGAAAACACCTCCCAACGTGGTTGCAATGCCCATCATCAAAAAGTAAAACTTAAACAGTTGCTGGGCAGAGGAGAGGTCCGAACGCCTGTGGAGCTTAATGGCGAATAAAAAACACAACACCGAAACCAATAAGTCGGTCACGGTAACAATTGGTTCATCAATTCTTATATCCCATAAAAACCATGTATTTATTTCGCCCATTGTCAATGCCTAGTTTTGTCAAAGTTAAGGCTAAAAGTAAAGCTTGATAAAAATGAAGAAGATTGTTGTGGTGAATTAAAACGCACCGCATCTATGATTGAATCAGTTGACTTATCTAGAAGATTTACTGACCAAATTAACTTATACTAAAGCTTTATTTAAATATATGTTCATTCCTGGTGATCAGTATTTAAAATAGCATTTTGGATCGTTTCTTTTTCGCCTTCGATTATCCTTGCTGCTTCGTTTATAATAGCGGCTGCAATAGCCAAACTTATCGTTGTTTCTATCAGTTGGCATAAGTAAATGATGGGGTGTTAAGGTGAAGTGCACTCCATCGATGATCAAGCTATCCGTTGAAAGTTTTTCATGTAAATCATACACGTCAAAATCTGCAGTGTGAATGGAGCCTCCGGTTTTCCAGGCCAGGTTTACGTATTGATGATTAACGCCTTTTTTTGTTCCGCACAATAAAATCCGCACAGGCTTGTCGATGCATTCAAGTAAGGGATAGTCGCGAATACAACTTTCGTTGTCCGCGATTAAAATGACTTCTCCAGACTCAGGAAGTTCTGTGATGGCCGTATAAATGGCTTCTATGTCGTTTTCCGGACTATCGCCACCATTGCCTTTGTTTTTAACGCGATTGAAAAGCTTGATGGGCTTTGCAACAGGACTAGCATCAGAAATATAAATTCCACCCGTGTGCCCAAGGAGCTTTTTTCGGTTTTTTTTCCGATCTCCATCATTGAAATAGACCACGTGGTTTATACCGCTGGTGTCTTCATTCATGGCGTGCCATAGTAACGCTTCCGCACCGTATCCATACATGCTTCCCGTCCAGTCTAAAACGAGGGTTGCGTTGCGCCAATGCAGGTTGCGCTGTAATGCCTTGAAAACGGTAGAGTCTATGTAATGCTTTTCCTGTACCATAAATCGTTGAATGCGTTTTACTGATGCTTCGTTTTTTGCACGTGAATTGTTTTGTGAGGGTACAGTGGGTGGTATATTTGATTCGGTTTTTACTTCATACTTCACCCGCATGCCATGAAAAAGCTGCATGGCTTCAAATTCATTTTCACAATCGGTTTGAAGCAAAATGGAGTATTCGACTTCTTTATTGTTGAAGGCACTGTCTAATTCAAAAAGGCTGTTCAGGCGCTTTGCCAGCAACCAATGATAATCAGTTAGCCAAAACGCTTTGTCCTTGGGGTATTTGGTGAAAATAATAGTAACTTCTGTGGGATAAACCTCGCCTTCTTGAGGAGGCCAGATATCAAGATTTTTAAATTCAAATGCTGCATA
>JBBDRU010000211.1:0-5252 GCA_040905305.1 Salibacteraceae bacterium
CGATCATCGCTTCATCGCTCATAATTGGAAGGTAAGCACCACCGGCTACACAACTTCCCATTATCGCAGATATCTGATTCACTCCCCGACTGCTCATCACAGCATTATTTCGAAAAATGCGGCCGAAATGTTCCTTATCCGGAAAAATCTCATCTTGCATCGGCAAGTAAACTCCGGCACTATCAACGAGGTAGATTATCGGTATGTAATTATCCATCGCGATTTCCTGCGCTCGAAGGTTTTTCTTTCCGGTAATTGGAAACCATGCCCCAGCCTTTACCGTGGCATCATTAGCAACAACAATGCAAATTTTGCCTTGAACGTATCCAAGAAAAACAACCACGCCACCACTTGGGCATCCTCCATGCTCAGCATACATGCCATCTCCTGCAAAGGCACCCACCTCAATCTGTGGTTGATCATCATCCAGCAGTGCACTGATGCGTTCCCTCGCTGTCATTTTACCTTTATCGTGGTGCTTCTTTATACGCTTTTCGCCACCACCCAAATAAACCTTATCCAACCGCTGCCTGAGCTGTGAAATGAGCAGTTTCATTTGGTCTTCGTTCTTGTTAAATGCTAAATCTTGCTTTTTTTCCGCCATGTTTTTTGCTATTGCTAAAAGAATTGTCTTCCGACTTCAAATATGTTCAATTTGATCGCATCTGAATGAATTTCTCGTCTAAATGGAAGAAATAAACGTCAATTTGATATCAAAACATTGTGCAGGAACATTTGGTTTAAAAAAGCTCATCATTTCAAAATAGATCAAAATCATTTCAAAAATTGTCCAACTCCATTTTCAAACGATCCTTTCGAAAACCCAACATGCCAATGCAGTGCCTCGGTTAAAACCAAATAAAGCAATACAAATCAAACCTTTGAAAGGTCGTGAATGGCTTCGATAAGCGTCTTTAAATCCTCTAATGAAGTGTAAACATTGGGTGTAACCCTCACACCATCAACACCTTCATGGGTAATAGGTGTGGTATGTATCCGAGCTTCTTTCCAAAGATAATTATGGATTTCAGGTCCAGTTTTTCCTTTTAAACCAAAGGTGGTGAGGGCTCCACTAAAGGCAGGGTCTTCCGAACACCAATATTGAATTCCGGGCACTTCTTTTGTTCGTTCTACCCAGTATTGTTTCAAAAAGTGCAGGCGTTCAAACTTTCGATCACTGCCAATACTGTTATGAAAATCGATGGCTTGCCCTATGGCCAACTCTGCTGGAACATCTCGCGTGCCTTGATGCTCAAACTTTCGAATGTCATCTGATTGCGGCTCAGGTCCGGGAAACAACGCCCAATGGTTTGAAATATGCTCTTTCTTCATCCAGAGCATTCCTGTGCCAAATGGAGCACAAAGCCATTTATGCAAACTGGTTCCGAAAAAGTCGCAGTTCAAATCGGGAATTTGAAAAGGTAAATGCGCGAAGCTGTGGGCGCCATCAACCATCACCAAAATCCCACGCTCTTTGGCTGCTTTAGCAATGGCCGACACGGGCAACACCTGTCCCGTCCAGTTCACCACATGCTCGATCAATACCACTTTTGTTTTTGCTGAAAATTGATCGGTATAAGCCTTGACAATTGCTTTTATATCGGTGGATGGCATAGGTATTTTAGCCACTTTCCGAACGATTCCTTCGCGCATTTCACGCTGCTTCCAAGCTTGATTCATATTTGGATAAATGAAATTGCTTGTCACAAATTCATCGTCTTTCTTCATATCCAAACCAAAGATCAAAGTATCCAATGCTTCAGTCGTATTTCGGTTTATTGCGATCTCTTCTTCACTTACGCCCGCCAACTCTGCCAATTTAGAACGGATGGACTCCCTACCCTTTTCAAAAACCCGCCACATATAATAAGAAGGTGCCTCATTGCTCAATGCTGTAAAACGCTGAACAGCATCCTGAACAACTTTAGGATGTGGAGACACACCACCATTATTGAGGTTGATCAAGTTGGATGAGGAGGTGTAATTATGCCTTACCCAACTCCAAAAATCCTCATTTCCTGCAAGTTCATCAGGAGGCGTGAGTGCTACCTCCCTCAACACATCCTTTGCTTCACTTGCATAGGCTTCGTCAATAAGTGGCCAGGCCCATGCACCAGCGGTAAGTGCTGTAAGCTGTTTGATGAATACTCTTCTGTCTTTCATAAGGCAATGGTTTCAAGCAAATAAAAGATAATCTTCAGAATAATGCTTCAAGTCGCTTAGTTCTTTTCTCAACTTTGTCTAATGAATCCTCGTTCATTAATCTTGGTTATTATACAGTTCGCGGCATTGCTATATTTCTTTTTCTCGGGAAGTGTTTTTGCTTCGAAAATGTGGTTGTTGGCAGTAGAAATCATCGGAATCATGCTTGGCATTTGGGCTATTGTTGCCATGAATCCGTGGAAGGTGAGTATTTTTCCGGAACCTACGAAAGTGAATGAGTTGATTGTGTCCGGGCCATATCGTTGGATCAGGCACCCGATGTATGCTTCCATTTTATTGATTTGTTTGAGTCTGGCAATTGACAGGATGCATCGGATTGATTTTATGGTATTTGCAATTCTATTGATCAATCAACTCATAAAACTAACCCATGAAGAAAAGTTGCTTCAGGCGAAATTCCCAGCCTACACAAGTTACATGCAAAAATCAAACGCCCTGATCCCCTTCCTGTTTTGAAAATCCGGTGCTTTAAAAAAGCAATTCTTTCGCCTGTGGCCCCAGGTTAAAGAGCGCATCAAACAAACTCATATTAGGCGAAAATGCTTGTCGATCGCTGAAAACCTGCATGTAGGTTGTTGGTTCAACCAGTTGCTTGAAGCTTTCTCCTCTAAAGTCCGTTTGAACATCCTCCGAATATGTTTCTGTGAACATTACGGGTAGGTCTAATTGGAGGGCTTCGATAAAAAAACGATGGATATCGAGGTTTAAATCCCAAAGTAATTTGGTTTTATGGTGATATAGCGGATGAATTTTATGTTCGTAAAACTCAAAGTAGGGCGACCTTCGGTAAGCAGCTTCTAATCCTTTCCAATGGTCTTTTTGCCAATTTTCAGCATAAGCGATTTCAACGTTTTTCATTGTCCTTCGCTTTCCGGTTTTGATGGTTGGAATACTCAGTTGTTGAACGCCATTCGGTCCCGTAATCTCCATTCGGCTACGGAAGGTTTGCTTGGGAAAGTTTTCATGGTACTCTAAAAATACCGATTCACCACGGTTTATCATCGCTTTGTAGAAAGCGATGTTGCCCGCATAGAACAAAGGAAAAACAGCCATCACAGGTTGATTAATCCGGAATACTGAACATGCGGTTGAAACGAATAGCACCGTCAAACCAGCCGAGCTCAGGGTCGATGGATAGCCAGATGAACGCAGCCTTGCCCACCACGTGATCTTCTGGAACAAATCCCCAAAAGCGTGAATCTGCAGAATTGTGCCGATTGTCGCCCATCATAAAATAATAGTTCAACTCAAAGGTGTAACTATCAGCCAACTCCCCATCGATAAAAATGTCTCCGTCTTTCACTTTTAACTCGTGCCCTTCATAAACATGAATGATGCGTTCATAAAAAGGAAGTGTTTTTGAGTTTAAATCAACCGTGGTTCCTTTTTCAGGAACAGTAAGCGGCCCCCAATAATCTTCTGACCAATCATACTGTGGATCGTTTGGGAAAATATGAAATATCGGGCTGGCACCTTTTGGCGAAACAGCCACGCTCACATCGCTCACCGAGCCAAATGTTTCCATCTGATCGGAAGCCTTTAGCGTCATCGGAACGTTATAAACGTAGCCATTTTCGCTTTGGGATGCACGAATATCCTGATAATTAATATCGAGCTTTTCTTTCAGAATTTGCTTATTGATGGTAGAGCTCGTACGTACTTCATAGCGATATTGAAAGTCTGGTGGAATATATGCTGTTTCACCATTGATGTGAAGTTTTGCGTGCTCGATAAATATTTCATCTCCGGGAATAGCCACACAGCGCTTGATATAATGTTCGCGCTTATCAACCGGTCTTACCGTGTAAGGCATATTACGCTTGATAACTTTCCTTGCCAGCGCTTCATAATATTCGTCTGACTTTTGCTTTTCACCACGCATAGCATCATTTTGCTTCATACGATACATTTCATCCCTTATCACCTGATTATAACTCCGTTCACTCTGATATTGCAAGAGCACAGTGTCTCCTTCGGGATAGTTAAATACCACAATGTCATTGCGTTCTACATCTCCAAACCCCGGTAGCCGTTGATATGGAAGTTTCATCCATTCCAGGTAGCTCGGTATTGTGGTTCCTGGTAAGCTGTGATGAGCAAATGGAAAACTTAGTGGTGTTTGAGGGATTTTTGGTCCGTACGCAAGTTTACTTACGAATAGGTAATCCCCGATAAGCAAGCTTTTCTCCATTGAACTGGTCGGGATGGTAAATGCCTCTAACGTATATGTTCTGATAATGCTCGCAGCGATAATGGCAAAAACAATAGCATCGCCCCATTCACGCATGGTTGATTTTGGGAGTTTCTCCCGATCAATCGGCCCGTAATACTTGATACCACTATTGCCCCACATCGGAAATGCGAGAAAAGGCAGAAAAATGGCAAAGATTTGTGAACCGCGATCCACTTTACCATAAACTGATGCGAGGTTGGAGTTAAAGACCATCAGCATGATAACGTTAACCCCGGGAAAAATCAGCAGCAAAACCCACCACCATGGCTTTTTTATGATTTTGGTAAGTATAAAGAAGTTATATATCGGAATGATCCCTTCCCATGCTTTTCGACCTGCTTTAGGGAAAAGTAGATAAAACCCGATGAAGTAACCTAACGCAATAATGCCGTAAACGATAAAACTCATGCTGCTTTTTTAAATACCGGACGAAGAAACAAACTTTCAGGGCTTCCTAAACATGTTTTTCGTTAAACGGTTGAAAAAGCAGATGAACAATGCCTGAAAAACGGAAAAACCACTGGATCAGAGTGAGAACGGAAAGCGAAGAAGACCAAACACCCTGTCACCTGATAGCTATGGGGTTCGAGTTATCGCAGAGTGAAGTTATTTAATCTGTAACCCGGTGCCCCCTTCGACCATTCCGCTTATCGCGGAAGCTCAGGAAGACACCTACGGTTTTACGCATTAAAAAGTGCTTGATCCATAACTAAATGCTAGCGTTATGCTGAGCAGCGAAGAGCGGACCAGCAGAGACAGAGTGAGTGCGAGAGTGAAAAAGACGTTTTCTACTTCG
>JBBDRU010000212.1:0-5213 GCA_040905305.1 Salibacteraceae bacterium
TTTAGTTTCGATTCACGAGATTAAACTTGGGTGTCCCAGTGCGGAAGTCAGGAGATGATGAGCAAGCTCTGGTAGATTCATAGTATGAACAGTATAGCTTTTCGACCTGATAGTAACAAACAAAAAAAAGCCCCGAAAAGGGGCTCTATTAATAACGTTTTTTTGTGGGTAATTGACTTTTATTGCTTGATCACGGTGTGGTGCAGTCTAAGCCCCTTTGATGGATACGCCACATTCAGAATGTAGGCTCCGGAAGGAAAATCAGTCATTTCTATTGAAAGTTGATATGTCTCTGCTCTGCGCTGATATAATGTTTTTCCGGTCAAATCTGTGAGCGTGATGGTAGGAAGCTCATGTTTTGTTGGTAGAAAAATATTGAGTTGGTGTATGGCAGGGTTTGGGAAAACAGCAATGGCGTTTTCATTGGTTTGGTCAATTCCTACAAATAAAATATCTACTTCCAGGCTGTCCAATCCAATACATCCATTGGCATCTGTTTCTGTTACGAAGATCATCCCTTTCGGACCCGCGTTCCATTGCAATGTTGCAGCGTTACTTGCAGCGGCAACCAATGAGCCACCGTTAATGGCCCAGTCAAATGCTGACCCGTTTGTTGCAGGAACATCATAATTGTAGTTGGTCCATGCCTGCACAGATTGCGGACCGCTGATCGGGCCGACTATTGGATCTGGATGAATAGGGTTGGATCCGATTGTATCTGATAAAATAGCTATTTGACCAACACTGTCTGTAACGGTAACGGTATAAACCCCGGCAGCAAGTCCGGAAACATCTTCAGACGTTTGGCCATTACTCCATAAAAAACTAAAGGGTGAGCTTCCACCAATTACAGTTAGGTCAATCATACCATTGTCGGTGTTTAAGCACGTAACACCGCTTGAGATGCTTACCAAACTCAATGCTGGAATGGTGTCAACGTCATACGTTTTGGTTACAAAGCACCCCGAGCTATCGGTAATGGTGACCGAGTACACTCCTATCGTCAAACTATCCAGGTCTTGACTAGTTTCACCGTTGTTCCAGGAATAGGTATAAGGCGCAATACCACCGTTCACTGTTTGGTCGATAGCGCCATCATCGGCTATACCAGAACTTGGAGGTGTAATGCTTGCTGAGACTATAATTTCATCAGGTTGAGTTACGTTGAAACTATCGATATATACATTGGTGTCATTGTCGTTTACTGTGACCACATAAGTGCCGGCAGCTATGCTTGTAAGGTCTTCCGTTGTGGCGCCATTGCTCCATTGAAAACTGTATGGTGGAACACCACCGTTCACAGTTAGGTCAATGCTTCCGCTGCTGTCTCCAAAGCAGTTTAAATGGGTTATCATTCCAACAACCACCAATGCACCACCTGCGCTAACTGAGTCAACCACAAAGCAAGTGCTATCCATACAGCCCGTTGTGTCGGTTACAGTTACACAGTATTGCCCGGCAACCAACGAATCAATGTTTTGTGTGACGGCTCCATTTGACCATTGATACGTATAACCGGGAACACCTCCAGACACGTTCAAAGAAATCGAGCCATCGTTGGCAGTTCCCGAAGTGGCGTTGATCACCGTTCCCGTTGTAATGATCGAGTCAGGGCCTAGAATAATGGTGTCTGCCATTGTATTTCCATTGGAATCAGTGTAATGAATAAGGTAATTGCCAGCAGATAGTCCGGTGATGTTTATCGATGTATCTGCCATGCCTGCGATGAGATCGTTGGTTACGACAACATCCCGCCCTCCTGCGGAGATTAAACCATTTTGATAAGCAGAAGCATCAGCGCTAAAAAACCCAGATGCGTGGACGTGGTCATTAGGTCCAAGTCGGATTGATGAGAAAAGGTCGTCATTAGTAGCTCCAAAGTTTTTACCCCAAATTTCATGAAAATCTTTTCCGATTTTACCAATGAAGGCATCACGCGCTCCATTGGAAGCATAGGTACTGTCGGCATAAGTAAGCGAGCCTGAAAACTGTGCGGTAAAAACTAAAAAATCATCATCAATCGATTGTAAGTCGATCACAAAATCGATGGCTGAACCAGAAAGCACATAAAGCGAGTCTAACACACCAGCTGTGTCCATGTAAGCGATGAATCCATCGTCACTATTTACTGCAGTGAAGTTTTGTCCTCCAAAAGTCATGTTTCCAGACCATGACCCCCCAAGGTATAGTCTGTCTCCATCAGTGTTGATATCAATGGTGGTGCAGAAATCTGCGTTGCTTGAGCCACCGCTTTCTGTCCAAATCCAGTTTCCATTTGTATCAAGAGCAGCAATAAAAAAGTCTTCTGCGCCAGCGCTCGTAACGCTATTGGAGCCAAAATTGGCTGTGCCTGCAAACTCACCAGTGACAAAAACCTTTTGTGTTACTCCATTATCTACTTGAGCAACAAGGTCATTCAATATTTCTGCTCCAGTTCCACCTGCGGCAGCTGACCAATACTCAGTTGACATATTGGTGTCTAAGCATAGTACAAATGCATCAAACCCGCCTGCTGAAGTGAAGTTGTTACCCGCTATACTGATTCCTCCAGCAAAGTTGCCACCGAGATAAATCCTTCCGGCTGCATAATGAATGTTGAATCCTTCCTGATCATTAGCATCCCCGTATTGGGTGATCGTATCCACAAGGCCTGTTGCAATATCAATTTTTGCTATGAATGCCTGATATCCCCCTGTTGAAGTGATGCTGGTATTTCCCATTTGGCAGGTTCCCGTGAAGTAACCTGTGACGAAAGCGTTGTTTCCATCACCTGTAACGGCATATCCTGAAGTGTAGTTATTTCCGGGAGTGCTTCCAGAGATTGCCCATAATACCTGGCTGGTATTGGCATCGTAGCAAACGGTAAACATTTCTTGAGGACTCGCAGCAGTGAAAGAAGTTGTATCGAAGGTCACTGAGTTGGCGAAGGTTCCGGTGGCAATGTAAACCGGTCCATTTGGGCCTTGCCCTGCCCAAACAGAATAAGACTGGTCAGTTCCGGGGCCTGCACCATGATTCATAAGAATGTATTCATCATTCTTTAGGTGGTTGATGGTATATGTGTTGGAGTCAACCTGGATTTCAATAGGTGCAAAACATCCGATAATACTGTCGATGCTTATGCTTCCATCATTGTTATAAGAACAGCTTGCATCCTGAGAGGAAACGCTGGAGTTGATCTGTGCTCGGCCAATAAAAGCTGAAGCCATGATGACGAGAAGTAGCATAAATATCCTATTCATAAGGGATTGGATTTAGTTTGTAATGTGGTCGTAATACGTGTTTTTACCCTCAACGGTTTGCCAAAAGTCAACATTTCTACTTAGCTAACAAAGCGAAGAGTTCTGCTTCATGCGGAATAGCTGCGATTTTACAGTTGAAACCTACCGCTGTTAGGGCTTTAGCAGTTGACGAACCAATGGCGATGATGTCGGATTGCTCCGGGATTTTATTTCCCGCCTCCAAAAAGGCACTAACGTTACTTGGACTGGTAAAAACATATGCTTCGGAAGTTGGTATTTCCAATGAAACCGAGCTGGTCTCATAACAAACCACATTGCAGGCGAATTTTTCGGGAATTGCTTGTTGAATCGTTTTTAAGGATTTGGAAGAAACCGGAAACAAACAACGGTTTCCTTTGAACTTCTCGGAAAAGTCGGAGGATACTTCACTCATTTCGCTTCCTTCACCGATGAAATCGATGGTGCTTATATATTCATTTAAAGACATGGCCGTAGCTTCTCCGGCTGTTGCAAAAGATTTGTGTTGCCAGTCTTCTGACTTTTCTTGCTCAAAAAAGGTGTGGACCGCGTTTGAAGAAGAGAAGAAAACCACGTCAAACTCATCAGGACTGCACGTAAATGCAAGTGGGGTAATTTTTATCAATGATTGGGCATGTAGATCAATATTATGGGCCTTGGCCGCCCGGCCAAAAAAAGATGTTTCACTCAGATCTCTTGAGAAAAAGACACTTTTTGGATATCCCGATTTGCGCTTATGTTGAAATGTAGCCAATGCTTCATCTAAAGATTGAGCGGAAAACCTCATACGACTGTTAAAGTTTTCCCATTCAGTGGCATAACTCACACGTATGTCAAATGCGTTATTGGTTTTCTCTGCGTACGCACCGATAGGAATGTGGCAACCACCTCCAAATATGGAGAGTATGGATCGCTCGATGCTTATTTTTTCAGCTATATCACTACGGTGCAATTGCTGAATAATTTGAGTAGTTTCATCATCGTGTTCGCGGCATTGAAAAGCCAAAACACCTTGAGCAGGAGCTGGAATGAACAATCGCGGGTCGAGTTCTTCTACTTTTAAGTCAGAAAGGTCAAGTTGCAATCTGTGTATGCCGGCAAAAGCGATTAAAATGGCATCAAAACTTCCCGTACGTAATTTGTTTACGCGGGTTGGAACATTTCCTCGAATGTCTTTTATGCTAACATCGGGGCGAAGCGTTGTGATTTGTCCTTTCCTTCGAGCTGAGGAGGTGCCAACGATGGCGTTCTGCTTTAAATGCAATGGCTGGGAAAGGTCGAATGCATCAGGGTTGATAAGCAGCAGGTCAGAGGGGTTTTCCCGATAAGAAACGCCCGCTATTTTAAGTCCTTCGGGTGCCTGAGTTTCCAGATCTTTGTGGGAGTGTATAGCCACATCAACATGCTCATTCAACAATGCTTCCTCTATTTCTTTGGTAAAAAACCCTTTGCCTTCTATTTTGTCAAAACTCAAGTGCTGAATACGATCTCCCTTGGTGGTTATGATGATTATTTCTGAATCAACACCTATTTGTTTCAGGGCATTTTCAAAATAATGGGCTTGCCACAATGCCAAGTCACTTCCGCGACTACCAATTCTTATTTTTTTATTCAATGATGGGGTCTTTTAAGTCTTGCTCGAGCATTACCTGCTTCGCAAGTTTCATAGGGATGGAAATGTATTTTTTTTCGAGGTATTCCAGTACTTTCTCGAGTGTTTCTTTGCTTTTAGGGTCAAGATTATGGATCTCTTTAGCAAAGGTTTTGTTCAAAGCGTGAGTTTTAATGTTTTTCATCACTAAAGGCACTTCGTGCATCGCCAACTCAAGCTTGCGTGTTTTGAAAGCTATTTCAAATTCTTCTAGTCGCTTTTCCACCAGTGCTTCGCATTGAAAAATTTCTTTTTCACGCTCTTTCAGGTTGCGTTTTGCTTCTTCCTTTAAATCATCAATT
>JBBDRU010000213.1:0-5139 GCA_040905305.1 Salibacteraceae bacterium
TGTTTGAAACTGTGGTGCATCGATGAAGCTGAGGTCGGTCTTTTTTCCGAAAAATCCCTCACAATTAGTCAATGTTAGCAGTAAAAAAATAACCAGATATGAAGTTAATTTACTCATTCTCTTTTGTCATTATTGATCATGAAATCTAAGCCAAATGCGTGAAGTGTTCCGAGGTATTGTGTGGCATTTACACCGTAGTTTACCATCATCGTATTGCGCCCAAATCTTGCTTTATATCCAAACCCCATGGTTGGGAGGTTTTCGCCCTTAACATTTAGCTTGTAACCTGCCCGCACAAAGAATAAGTTTTTAAACGCGTATTCAACTCCGATTCGAATGTTTTCGCTGTTGTCATTTGGATGTTCTAACTGCACTGCTAACATAAGGCTTTGCATGTCTGTTTTCCACGGTTTCATAGATGCCCCCAATCGAAAGATGGTTGGCAAAGAATATTTATCGAGGCTAAGCGGTTTGCGGTTAAAATCTACCATAACCTCGTCACCAGAAAGGATGGAGTTTCCGCCAAAATTGTGAACCACAATGCCAAACTTTAAATCTTTTACATCCGTTGAGTAAAGGAATCCCAAATCTGCTGCAACGGTCGTGTTGGTGTATTGTGCCAGACGCTCATGTACCATTTTTAAATTTAGACCAAAACTGAATCGGTCTGAAAGAAGTTTTGAATAGGCCAAACCTCCTGCGAGCTGGTTCGCATAAAAATACTCACCTGTGCCGTTAGGTTGAAATTCGGTACGCACTTTCATGGCTCCTGATGAAAGGTAATTAAGGTTTAGCCCCAATGCGCTCGTGCTTGATTTAAGCGGCACACTTCCGCTAAGCCAGGATTGATGAATACCTGCTCCTAAAGCCAAGTCGCTGATGGCGAAATAAATACCTTTGGTTTGTGCCAATAAAGCGGTGTTATGAACGGTGGACATCCCATCGGCTGCGAGTGTGAGGTTGGCACCACTGAGCGCCATTGATCGTGGACTTACATCATTTTTCAAAAACGTAAGGCTGGAAACACCGGCACGTTGACCACCCAAATTAGTGAGCAGTTGGGCTTGCGATATTTGGCCGATCAGCAAGGTGAAAATGATATGTAAGATGATGTGCTTCACTAAAATCTGAATGATATACCGTATAGTATTTGACGAGGACTTGAAAATCGCGCTGGGTCGGTGGGTGGAGTGCTTCTGTCAAGCGGATCAGGATAGGCTAGATCACGCCAACCATCAGGAACCGGATCTCCAAATTCGTAAGCTCTGCCAGTAACTGGATTTACAATTTGCGCATTTCTGCGGTTGAAAATGTTTTTGACCTCAAGGCTCAAAGAAACACCACGATCGTTTTTGGTTATAAAATCACGACTTATTTTCAGATCAACCCAAGACCAGTATTCTCCTATTTCAGCGTTGGGTTGATTAAAATCACGGACATAAATCGGTCGGCCGATATCGTTGGTGCCATTCTCGAGGTGAGGGGTATATCGCAGTCCGGATTTATATGTAGCAGAAAGGAAAAACCGGAATCCTTCAAGAGGTATTTTCCAGAGTTTCATGGTGCTGTCCGGGGTGAAGATTATACCACCTTTAAAATCCCAAGGCCTGTCCCATGCGAGGTATTGCTCCTTGGTGGTATTCACAAGTCCGGTTTGCCGAATTTGAAGAAGAGACTCTACGGCTGAGTTGGATTTTCCCGTTGCTACCTGATATGCACCATTTAAAAACGTACGCACGTTTTTACCTAACCTGAAGTTAAGTCCTAATTCAAGGCCCAAAATTCTGGCATAATCTTGATTTATGGAGGTAGTGTGATCAACAAGCCTTCCCGTTTGGTCTTCCAGTACAAGCGTTCGTGACACGATATAGTCATACTTGTCGTTATTGAAAGCTGTAAAGGTTATGCCAAGGCTTTTGGTTACCTGAGACTTTACGCCAAGCTCATAAGAAACGGTGGTTTCGGGTTTTAGGTTTGGATTACCGATGCGTGATAAATATCCCCGATCCTGAAAAACCGGATCCAGTCCTGCGTACACAAAGCGCGGGTGTGGCAATCGCATGCTGTGACCATAGTTAAAATATAAAACATTGTTTTCAGTAACCGGAAACGAAACGTTTATTCTCGGAAGCAATCGCGCTTGAAACAACCTTCCTGCAATTGGTATTGTACGTTCGCTGTATTGTTCGCGCACTTCATCAATTATCAACGCTTCAGGATTGTCAATGGCATCATCCACAAAAGATCCAAATGCCCAGTAATTTAATCGCAAGCCTAAGGTGGTATTGATGCCTTTATAAACGATGTTATCTTCAACGAATAAACCACCATTCGCTGCATTGGCAGCCCAAATATCATTGCTTGATCCTACACTGATGGCTGGTGTAGTAAGCGTATCATTTATTTCAATAGGCGCGCCAACCCACGGGCTGGAAACATCAGCCCATTGATATTGAGTCTCTTTATGTTCCTGTCCAAATGTCCACTTATGCACTTTTGATGAAGGATAATAGCTCACCACATTCTTGATGGTGTATTCCTGCACATAATGATCGTGCCATACAGTGCTGATTCCACCATTATTAACCAATCCGGTAGGCGCATTGACATAGATGATCGATTCATCAGGGTTAAACAATGTAACCGGATCTGTTATTATGCTGCGAGGGTCGTAAATCTGATCGATCGTTTCTTCCCTGAACGGTCTTCCATTTGCATCAGCTCGTAAATTGGTGAACAAACGTCCGAAGTTGCTTCTCACACTCCATTTATTGCTAGGAAAACTATAGTTTAATCCAAAAACGGTGAGGTTTGATTGGTGAGTATAAGTAGTAGCATTGTCTAAATTGTTGCTAAAATTATATTGAAAGCCAGGTCTTACAATGGCATCAAATCCCACAATTTGCAGTGAGCGTGTGTTTTGGTTGATGTTTAGCGAGTGCTGATTGGTTAAAAATATTTTGAAGCCCGGCCTGATGGTGTAAGCTAGTTTTACCGTGTTTGACCATTTATTATCTTGCCTTGGTGCCCAAAGCGAATCGTTTTTGCTAAAAAGGGAAGAATGTAACTGATTTGCTTCTGCTCCAAAATAGGTGTCGGTCAACCTAACGTTTGCCGATGTAAAAAGGGTAAGTTTCTTTTTGGTAAAAGGTATTGGTGTTGAAAGTGATGCTTCCCAAATATCGGTATTCCAGGCTGAACCTTGATTTCTATTGGTCAGGTAATTATCTGTTAACCAGCTTCCGGACACTTGAAGTTCATCGCCTCCTTCTCTGATCCGGGTGGAAATCACCCCGGATGAACCATCGCCAAACTCGGCTCCGGCACCACCGGTAACTACCTTAATATCTTCTATAGAGGATGAACTAACATCAACTCCAAAACCCGTTCCAGCAAGTGGATCCTGGGCTGATATTCCATCTACCACGTATTGGGTTTCATAAACCCTGCCGCCTCTTATCTGCAAACCATCAGGGTTTTCGCTTACTCCGGCTTGCATTTTAACGATATCCTGCACTTCGCGCACCGTCATTTCCTTTATGTCATCTCTTGAAATCCTTATCTCAGATTTGCCACTTTCAAGATCCACGATTTGCTCTCCAACAACAATTACTTCCTGCAAGGTGTTTGACCTAAAACTCATCTTAGAATTCAATACACGGGTTTCGCCCTTTTTCAGGGTAATTCCGTTATAGAGTTGATCGCTGTAGCCAACAAACGAAACTTTCACTGAATAATCACCGGATTTAATGTTCTTGATTTCGTATGTGCCGTTCATATCCGTGCTGGTTCCAACGTATGTTCCAACCAGGATCACGGTGGCTCCGGGAATCGTTTCACCCGTTTCCTTATCATAAACGGTACCTTTTAACGTAGCTGTTTGCCCCATCATTTGTTGGCTTGCACATATCGCAACGATCAATGTTATAGTGCCGATGATTTTACCAGTTAAACTCATCGTTCAGTACTTTGTCAAAAAGTTGGTTGATAGCGGTTTGGTCGCCATTTATTTTATGTAATTCCACTGAAAAGAAAACAAAATTGGTGTTTCCGCCACTGCTTCTAGTGACACCTACATTTTTTGGACCTTCCCACCCATTGTTTTTGGTGAGTTGCGCTGTGTAAATGACCTGAGCATCACTGGAAGGGTAAATAGGGTCAAGACCTGAAATAAAGGTATTGCTCATCAGGTCAGGATATCCTGGAACGTTTGCTATGAGCATAGAGTCAATTGGCAGACGCGACTGACCCTGGGATGTACTTAGACTATCAATTGGTAAAATGCCAAACAATGCGCTACCTGTGCTGAAGCCATTAGGAAAACTCGAGGAAAGAAAGAGCTTACCACCGCCTTCAATGTAGTTCTGAATGGAGCTGGAGGCAAATTCTAAAATGATATCCTCGGCTTTGGTTTGAAGGTTGGTGAAGGTGACATCATTGGCATACATGATCACCTGTTCATACTGAGAAAGCAACAAACTGAACGTTGGCATCCAAATAGGTGGTTGATTGGAAGCTTGATTGCTAATAAAGTCAATAAAGTCGTAATCAATTGACAATGCGTTGAGGTTTGACTTATAAAACCCGTCAGGTTGAGCTGAGTTGGCACTGACCAATAGTAGATCACTCGTTTTACCCCTAACAAATACATTTTGTAACGTATCAACTTGACTATATGAGCCTGCAATATCCAACGCTCTGATGTAAAATGTGTTTTGAGCGTTGAGTTCCAGACCATCAATAGACTCCCCAGCCTGGTCGTAAGCATAATATAGTTTGCTTGCGGTTAAACCCGATGCTTCAGGATTGTCCGGCATAACAGTTGCAAGCGCTCGTCCTGGAGAAATACTCACCCAATCTTCATCATTGATTTTTAGTTCAATGGCTTGTAAAGTGTTTATTCCATCGGCATCATTCACTTCCCATGTCAACGTCATTAGGTTAAAAGCGGAATCTGAAGGAATCAGTTCTTTCAAAAACTCAGCTTCTGGCGGGGTGTTTTTAAGGGGAATTTTTAAGTAAGCAGGGGTTTTATCTTTTGCATTTTTATCATCTACAGCCCGTACCCAAAAATCGATATCAACAGTGTCGCTGCCTGCATTAATAGAGAAAAGAAAGGTGCTATCCAGCCGTGTCGTA
>JBBDRU010000214.1:0-29331 GCA_040905305.1 Salibacteraceae bacterium
CGATGAGGTAATCACCATACTTAAAGTCGATGTTTCCCAGGTGTGTTCTCAATTTTCCCGATCCCTTGTGAATGAATATCATTTCATCACTATCAGCATTTTTGTAAAAATACTCCGTCAACGATTGTGTTGGTGCCGATAATATGATTTGCACATCATTGTTAAACAGCACTGGAACACGACTCTTCATGAAGTCTTGTTCAGGCTTTACCTTCCACCCCTGCAACATGCGTGATGTCATATTGTTTTCAACAGCAGCCTCTGGCTTTACCACCAATGGGTCACTAACAGACGTTACACGCGTTGGTGCATGCTCATGATAAAGGTTGCTCGACATGCCATCAAACCCTACCGTTCCAAACAGTTGTTCTTGATAGAGACTGCCATCATCCTTTCTGAATTGCGTGTGGCGCTTTGGTGGGATTTTTCCTAGTTTATGGTAAAAGGGCATAATTCATCGTTTTCGTCAACTTACAAAAGTATAAAGGTAGTTCGGTTAGCATATAACAGCCCTCATTTCTGAACCTGTCCGATATCAGTTCACAAAGCGCTGTTGTAAAAACGGGTTGGCACATACCATTCTTAAATCTGCTTACACTTAGTTTAGAGGCATGAAAAACCTGGTAGTTATTTCCTTTGCACTATTATTGGCCGCACCCGCATTTGCCCAGAAAACCTACGGACCAACAAACGATTCGCTATACCTCGGTTTTTACCGTGATAGCATTTCACAACTGGAGCGTCCGACCTTTTTGATCGTGCCATTTCACCCTGACCGGTATATGAGTGAGATAGATCGAAAAATAGCTGAAGGCACGAATTACACCTATTTGCACACACGTGGATTTTTCAGAAAAGGCCTCGACAATGCTATCTTGATCGCAGCAAAAGAACACAACAACTATGTGAACCTTCATGCCGATGATCCGGCATTGAACATGGACTTAGACTTTGTTTATCACCTCACAAAAAATCCGATTATTCCTTATGAGCCACCAATCATCAAAGAAGATCAGGGATTTAAAAAGCGCATTGCGAACTACTGGCTTAAGCTTCAAGGTGAGATCAGCGCTGAGCCGGAACCGGGAACTCGGGTTGAAGAAGGACAAATCGTAACCGTTTCCGACAGCCGTGAGCTCATAACCAAGGTAAAAGTCATCAACCCCAAATTGACCGATTCGCTCACCGCAAAACACAATGTGGACTATTACCTGTTTATCAACGAGCTAGACATGCTTGTAGTAGCAACAGATCAACGCCAGTTAGAGTCTGACGACTATGGCCGTGTGATCAAGGCACACATGACGGTTTTGGATAAGGATGGCAACGAGCTGTTTTCATTGATCAAGCGCGAATGGTTTTCATCATTAGAGAATGATCTGGAACAAATCATCCGAAACCACTTTTTGCCGCTGGGCTCAGAAATAGTTTATGCCCTAGATAGCTACCGTTTCTTGCAGGCCGGTTTAAGTCCTATAATAGAGGAACAAGAGAAAAAATCAATCGGCCAAAACATTCGCGAATTAGCACCTTTGCAAAAATTAAAGTCGAATGACGGAGTTAAATGAATTTCTCGCAGTTGAAACCACAGATGAAATCGCCAAGATTTTTGGCGCCATAGCGCAAGCATCGTTCATTGTATCTAAAGAAGTTGGTTATCAAGGTCTGGGTGACGACATTCTTGGGGCACAAGGCAGCGAAAACAGCACTGGGGATGAACAGCAAAAACTTGATGTTTATGCAGACAGTGTATTTGAACGCGCATTAGAAAAATCGGGTGCGATAGCGGGCTGGGCAAGTGAAGAAAGCGATGCTTTTGTGGCCTTTAAAGGTTGTGAACAAGCGGAATATGTGATCGCTATAGACCCGTTGGACGGCTCTTCAAATATTGATGTAAATGTTTCAATAGGAACCATCTTCGGCATTTACAAGCGTATAACACCAGGGGGAACCGCTGTTCAAATAAAAGATTTTTTACAGCCGGGCAAGAACCAGGTGGCGGCCGGTTATGTGTTGTATAGCGTAAGCACTCAAATGGTGCTCAGTACAGGTCATGGCTTGCATATATTCACTCTTGAGCCCTGGAAAAGAAGCTACCACCGCATTCTTGACCACGTGAAAACACCCGCTGATGGCAAGGTTTATTCAATCAATGAGGTAAATTTTGACGACTTTTCACCTCAACTGAAGCACTTCGTTCAGTATTGTCGAGATAAAAAGAAAGAAAACGGAAAACGCAAATACACCGGAAGATACATTGGATCATTGGTAGCAGATTTTCATCGCAATTTGCTACGCGGGGGTATATATGTTTATCCTGCCACGAGTGAAGCCCCGAAAGGTAAACTCAGGTTGGTATATGAGTGCAACCCAATGGCTTACCTCATTGAACAGAGTAATGGTTACGCAACGGATGGCTCACAAAACATTCTGGAAATCCTTCCCACTGAGCTCCATCAAAAAAGCCCGCTTTACATTGGTTCAAAAGTGATGATGGATGAAGTGATGAAAGAAGGATAATAAAGTGACCAGCCTTACATTTGGAAAATAATTAACTGGTATGAGTAATTCAATTAACGCAGATAAGGCTCCGAAGCCCGTAGGATTATACCCCCATGCTAAAAAAGTAGGCAACCTGCTTTTTCTGTCAGGTGTGGGGCCGCGAACAGCTGGTTCTGATGCGAACGATAGCGGTGTTCCGGGACTCAAACTCGACCACAACGGAAACTTTTTGGAATTTGAATTCGAAGCACAGTGCCGTTCTGTTTTTGACAATGTTAAGGCGGTGCTCGAAGCATCGGGAAGCAGGTGGGAAAATCTGGTAGATGTTACCGTGTTTTTGGTAAATATGAAGCGTGATTTTGCAACATACAACAGCGTTTATGCTGAGTATTTCAAAGAGGCTCAACCGTGCAGAACAACCGTTGAAATTAACTCCTTACCCACGCCAATCGCTATTGAGTTGAAGTGTATAGCCACGATTGATGAAGCATGAAAGAACCCAGCCGTCAAGACATATTAAAATTGCTCGATAGAGAGATTGAAAAAACCAAAGTCGTTATAGCTGAATACAAAGAAAGTTCAGGGCCTATTGCGCCAGATGATGCCATTGGTAGGGTTTCGCGTATGGATGCGATAAACAACCGCACCATTGTGCAAGCTGCACAGCGCACTGCTGAGGAAAAACTGCGTAAGCTATTACACATGAAAGAAAACATGGACAACACCAACTTCGGTAATTGTGTGAGGTGCGGCAATAAAATTCCTGCCGGACGGTTGATTTTAAAGCCCGAAAGCCCCTATTGTGTGCGTTGCGCGGGATAACTCAACCAAGATCAATGACATTAAACTTATGGCATGATGGTCTTGGCAAAAGATGTTGCACCTTTTTTATTCCATTAAATCGACCACAAGAATGTGCTGATTTTTCCAACATTCATAATAGCCCATGTGGCATTGTATTTCATCCTCACAGGGTTTTTTGATTTTAAAACCTTGAGGGATTTGGGTAAAATACAATGCGCACACGGCAGAATAGAAGGCAGAGTCGCAAATTAAAATGTATAATATATTAGCTATAATTAATAAAAAGAGCTATATTTGGTTAATATATTAGCTATGAGAAAATACTCCACAAAACAACAACCTGCCGATGTAATGCAAATATTGGCTGAGCGGATCAAAGTTTTGCGCAAGCAAAAAAAGTGGAGTCAAACCGAATTAGCCGAACGCTCAGGAGTGTCCTTAGGCAGCTTAAAACGCTTTGAGCGTACGGGCCAAATATCACTGAAGTCGCTGTTAAAACTCACACTCACACTGGGTAGGCTTGAGGATTTTGATGCTTTGCTTCAACCGGCTGAACAACGCGATTTAAACAAGTTATTTACCCGCTGAATATGGCCGCTACATCAACCAATAGAACAGACGTTTGGCTTTGCTTTGATGAAAACACGCAAAAACTTCATGTGGGTGGAATTGGTTTTAGACAAGCGTCTGATCCATTTTAAATACAGCGATTCTTTCTTAGCAACGCCTTACAATTTATCGCCTATCCGACTGCCTCTTGGAAAAGACATTTATACAGGGCACCCCAACTTGTTTGACGGTTTGCCCGGATTGTTTTATGACTCGCTGCCCGATAGTTGGGGCAAACTGTTGCTAGACAAAACATTGAGCAGAAAAAGCGTAAACCCCAAAAGCCTTAATTCATTGGATCGGTTGATGTATGTTGGGCGTAATGGACCCGGAGCGTTGGTTTATACCCCGGCAACTCAAGAATCAGAAGAAACTTCTTTTGATATCCACCTCGATATTTTGGCTGAAGAAAGCAACGCCATCATTCAAGGTGCTGAAACAGAAGCTGTGGAAAAGCTGTATGCTCTTGGTGGTTCTTCAGGTGGTGCCCGACCAAAGGTGACTGTGTTGTATCATCCTAAGCAGCAAAGCATCATTTTTGGATCAAAATCAGCACCGGGCTACGAGCATTGGTTGATTAAATTTCCCTCTGCATTTGACGAACCCGATATTGCACATATTGAATACGCTTATTACTTGATGGCCATTGAGGCGGGCATTGAAATGATGCCTAGCAAACTGATTAAAGGCGCTTCCGGCAAATCATATTTCGGCACAAAACGCTTTGACAGAGATGCTCACCAAAGGTTTCATGTACACTCTGCTGCGGGCTTGTTGCACGATGATTTTCGCTATTCACAAATGGACTATGGCCACCTAATGGATGCAGGTTTTGAACTGACCAGACATGTCAAAACGCATGAATCAATAATGCGATTAGCCGCTTTCAATCTCTACACACACAATAGAGACGACCACAGTAAAAACGTTGCATTCATGATGGATCAGACCGGAAAGTGGAAGTTTGCTCCGGCATATGACCTTACTTTTTCCACTTCATCACAAGGCCACCACAGTACAACATTTGCCGGTGAAAGCCTAAATCCAACTTCGGCTCACCTGCACGAACTGGCACGCACGTTTGGCGTTTCAAATGTCAAATCGATTGTTGAATCGATAAAGTCTGTCACCAAAAATTGGAATCATTTTGCCAACGAAGCAGGCGTAAGTAAAGCCTCAAAGCACAAAATCGAGCAGAGTTTGAATGCGCTTTTAGTTGTGTAGTAAAACATTGCGCTCAATCAAATCTTAATAATACATCAACGTGGCCCGAGTTCCGCCACGTTCAAAAAGAAGGAACCGAGAGTTAGTGCGCACGATTTCATCTTACAAAATGAATTTTATTTTCATTCATAAAAACCCCGAAGCCTTTCCCATTTTCATACTAAATGATCTTCAAGACATGTTTCCAGCATTAATAGCTCAATCGGCATTGTGAGAAAATAGGCTATTTAATCCTAACGGGGTTTGTTGATGAGCATATTTTGAAGCTTAAACCCTTGGCTGATTCAAAAGCTCTTAAAGGATTCGGTGAAAATTACACTACACACGCGGCACCTCGATGGCTATCGGGAGCGCGCGAGGGGAAGTTGTAAGACGTCTATCAGTCCTACTTCTGAACCTCCACTTCTTTGTAGGTGGTATCGTATTTCGTCACGGTATCGATGTCCATAATCATTTCACCTGTCATCAGGTCTTCGAGGTATGAAGTATCATAAACAGTGGTTTCCAAAACCGTCATTTCGGTTTTAGTGGTTTTTTCCTTCTTTTCAGTCATTTTAGATTCGTCAGACTTGGTGCCTGAATCAGCGCAAGAGACCAAGGTCAAAAATGACAGAGTCATGAGCACTAAAAACAAGTTGGCTGAGCGAATTGATTTGGTTTTCATAATAAGTAGATTGGTTAAGGCATAAAAATAACACTTATTTCATATACAGGCACTTAACAAACTTCATGTAATCCTAAACGCACTTTTGGTGTCGGGTTTAATTCCCTTTAAACTCAGGCTTACGTTTCTCTAAAAAAGCGCTGGTTCCTTCTTTAAAATCTGCCGTTCCAAATGCCTCACCAAACAAATGCATTTCTTCTTCAAAACCGATCATTCCGCCTTCATCACCGGCATTTACTGCTTGTATCGCATATCCAATAGCCGTTGGAGAGTTTTTTATGATTTTACTTGCAATTTCATTTGCCTTATCAAGCAATCCGGCTTGAGGCACCACGTGATTTACCAACCCTGAACTAAGCGCTGTTTGCGCATCGATCATTTGAGCTGTTGTGATCATTTCAAATGCTCTGCCTTTACCTACTAACTTTGGTAGGCGCTGAGTACCTCCATATCCTGGAATTACACCTAAAGACACTTCAGGAAGCCCCATTCGTGCGTTTTCTGCTGCAATACGAATGTGGCAGCTCATCGCCAATTCTAGCCCCCCACCAAGCGCAAAACCATTTACAGCAGCAATCACAGGAGTGGTCATTTCTTCTACCATGCTAAACAGTTTTTGATGGCCGCTGGCACTCAGGTCTTTTCCCTTCTCCACCGAAAATCCCGCAAACTCACTGATATCAGCTCCTGCCACAAAAGCTTTATCTCCAGATCCAGTTAGAATAACGCAACGTATTGCCTGATCTTCGTTTAGGTTGTGCATGCATTTGCTAAGCTCATCGATCACCTCCATGTTCAATGCGTTTAACTTATCTGGCCGATTGATGGTTACGATCGCTATATGACCTTCCTTTTGAGTCAATAAATTCGAATATGACATGGCTTATCTGTTTATGACAGCGAAGGTAACTTTAGCAACACGAAGAAAAAAGCAGTATTAGCTTTAGGTTGTGTAATATTAACCTCGCTTAACTATGCGTGTAGGAGTTTATATAGAACCCATAATTCAACAGCAGGCAGGAATTCATCAATTTACTGTGCAGCTTGCAAATGCTTTGGCAGCGTTTGGACAGCATCAATATGTATTGATCGGCAGCAAATCGATCAATAGCACACTTGAACAAATCGTTGTTTCTAGGGCGGGTGTTTCGCTGCTGCACGTGTCGCGATGGATGACAAAAGATTTAATCACTGAACACCGGCTGGATTGCTTTATCGATCCTTCGCATTTTGGAAGTTTGGGCTTATTACCTGCAAAGCATCGTATCGCCATAGTGCATGACATTACCCCGTTACTTTTCCCTCGGTTTCATCGTTGGCGAACTTATTTGAGTCAACGAGTGCTGATGAAAAGCTGGATTGAACGATCAAAACATACCATAGCCATAAGCCATCAAACGGAAAGCGATATAAGAACACATCTACAACCAAGAGCTAAAATCACTCACATTTATCCGGGCGTAAATATCAGTAAGGAAACCACAGACTTTGTATCGCGTTCAAAACGATACATGCTTTCTGTTGGAACTGCCGAGCCACGAAAAAACATCTATCGCGTAATCGAAGCTTTTGAGGGAATAGAACATCCTGATTTTGACCTGGTCATCGTTGGTCCAAAAGGCTGGAAAATGAACTTGCAAAAACGGGTAGCGAATTCGAGACGCAGCTCACAAATCAAGCTCTTGGGCTTTGTAGATCGAAATAAATTAGAGGCCTTATACCAAAAGGCCTTAGCGTTGATCTATCCATCTTTATACGAAGGGTTTGGTTTTCCGATAGTAGAAGCGATGCTCCACGGATGTCCGGTTATCACATCTGATCTAAGTGCGATGAAAGAAGTGGCCTCTGAATCGGCATTTTTAGTTAACCCTTATGATGTTGTATCTATTCAAAACGCAATGTTCAGTCTTTCCCAAAACAGTGAGTTGCGTAGCAATTTTTGCGAAAAAGGAAAAGATCGGGCAAAGGCATTTACATGGTCAGGCTTTGTTTCTCGGCTGGAGTCTGAAGTATTAGCTTAAAACTGAGGTTTCAAATCAAAGGCAAAGAAATCAAAAAGCTGGTTCCTGACCCTTCTTCGCTTTTAAATGTGATATTGCCCCCTACAGATTCAATGATTTGCTTGCAGATGGAAAGCCCCAATCCAGTGCCGCTGGATTTCGTTGTAAAATTAGGTTGAAATATTTTATCGTGTAATTCCAGTGGAATACCCATGCCATTATCTTCAATAGAAACGATGGCGCTTTCATTTTCTTTTCTGAGACTGATGATGACCGTTGGGTTGTTGACATCCTCCACTGCGTGTTTTGCATTTTTAAGTAGATTATTAAGCACGCGACCCAACTGCTCGGGGTCGGCATTGATATGAATATCTCCTTTAGGTATGTGCGTCTTGAAATCAATGGGGACATCTTCAAAAAGAGCAACTGCATCAAACAACGCCTTATTTAACGATACCCGCTGCAATGTGGCATGGGGCATTTTCGCAAAATCGGAGAACTCAGTGGCTATCCGGGTCAAGGTTTCGATTTGTTGTAAAATAGTTTGCATGGTGCGTTTAAACTTCTCTCGCCATTTCGGATCATCATAAGCAGCTGTGGCTTGAAGGTGTTGCACGCTCAAACGTATGGGTGTAAGCGGGTTTTTAATTTCATGCGCTACTTGTTTTGCCATTTCACGCCAGGCCGTTTCGCGCTCCTGCTTCGCCAGCTCCTCCCTGCTCTCTTCCAGTTTAGCCAGCATCTCATTGTATGCTTTGATCAAGGTGCCAATTTCGTCATCAGAAACCCAGTCAAACGCCTGATTTTTATGATTGAGGTCAACGTCTTTCATCCGTTCGCTCAATGCTGAGAGGTTTCTTGTAATGGATTTAGATAACAAGAAAGTAAGAACTACACCCCAAAATAAAATAAACAGATATACCAACCCAATAGAGCCTAAAAACGCCTCCAGGTCTTTTTGGTTAACATTGGAATCTTGCAAATAAGGAATATTGAGAATGGCGATGCGGTCTCCCTGGGCGTTATATAAATTGGTAAAATCAGAAAGGTAGTGGCGATCGCCTTCTTGTTCAGGAATAATAATTCTTGTGAGCGTTTGTAGTTCTTGTAATGCTGATGCCGGCACCTTTTTATAAACATATTCTGAATGAATTGAATCGGGTTTGGCTGCTACCAGCATTTCACCTTCTGTGTTAAACACGTTTATTTCGAGCCTGTGCACACTTGACAGGCGCAGAAGCTCTTCCTCAAACTCTTTGATGACCACATCCATATTTTCCTGAAACTCAACCTCCTTGGAGAAGAAAGCCATCTCAGATTTTATAGCGCGCTCTTTTCGTTCCAGCCTTTCTCTGTGATATTGTTTGTTTTGTTCACTAAAAAACCAAATGGTCACCAGACCGATAACCAATAGTGAGGTTATGACCAAAGCGAGCATTGAAAGGGTAATTCTGGTGCGAAGTTTCATGAGGCTAAGTTAGGCACAAGAATAATGCCCTTAACTACTAGACCCACCAACAGTTTAGGTTAGGTCAAAAGATTATAATGAAAGTCACCGATTTATTAAGGTTGAATAGTTGGTTCTGTGGCGTTTTATTGACTTCCTTGCTGTTCTTTTCACATCAAAACTTGGCTCAAGAAAGAAGAGAACGCTGGGATAAAAATCAAGTAGCTCTTTATTACCCTATTTACAAGTTTTTTGATTCTTCTCCTGTGGTTTGGAAACCATATTCCTTTGAGACAAATAAGGGCTTGCTTGCATTCGGAGTTTCATATATGAGACAGTTCAAAAATCGTTTCGGATTGCTTCTTTCAAGTGATGTCTTCGCTATGAATTCATATAGCGAGCATTATGTGGACAATTTAGTTGAAGAGGGTCATATTCAAAGTCGCACTCAATGCATCACAGCCGCTAATTTAGATTACACAATTGCTTACTCAAATACTTTTATGTTCTCCATATTTTCAGGATTGAATTTAAGAATAGGCGTGGAGGAAGAAGTAATAGATCGTTCACAGTGGTTTGAGACTCGAACAGTAAGGCAGTTGATGCTTGACCCTGGTATGCAGATAGGTTTTTCATTTCGCTACAGGATATCTGAAGAAACATTTTTAAAAATTGATCGGAGATACAATTTGGTATTATGGCGATATGGCCGTGGAGGGCGTGATCTGGAGTACCCATTTACCGATGGAACATCGAAACAAGGTGCATCCGTACTTATTGGGTTTGGCAAGCTGTTTTGAATAGGGTCTGCCAACTACCTCTAATTAACATGAAATGAGATCGGCAGATAACGCATTGATAATTAGTCGTGTCAGACATAAAATAAAAAAGGCCAATGCACTTGCGCTGGCCTTTTTATACTTCAAACTTAACTAACCTACTAACCATTTAATGCCTCTGCGCCACCAACAATCTCAAGGATCTCGGTAGTAATCGCAGCTTGTCTCGCTTTGTTATAAGTGAGTTTCAAATCTTTCAATAAATCAGATGCGTTATCAGTTGCCTTATGCATAGCGGTCATGCGCGCACCATGCTCAGCTGCAAAACTGTCAAGCAACGCCTTGTAAAATTGAGTTCTCAATGATTTTGGAATCAAATCGCTGACAATCTCTTCTTGATTCGGTTCAAAAATATAATCTGAGCTTACCGATCCACCGTCTTCATTTGCCATCGGGGTAATAGGCAAGAATTGCTCGGTTTTGATGTCCTGAACGGCTGCGTTTCTAAACGAATTATAAACCAGTAACACGCGGTCAAACTGCTTTTCTTTAAACGCTTCCATGATTTTTGATGCTGCGCTAGAGGCGTTCTCAAAAGTGAGGTCATCAAAAATTTCATTCGTGTTTCGAGGCAAGAGCGTACCCTTTATAAAGTAATCGGTTTTTCTAAACGCTTCTTCCGCCTTCTTACCAAAGGTCAAAATAGTAACGTTCTTATCCTTGTATTCACCCGCAATGAGCGACCTAACCTGTTTGATGATCTGTGCATTGAACGCTCCACACAAGCCGCGATTTGAGGTTATAGCAACGATCAAGACACGATCATTACGGTCGTCTCGGCCATAAATGTTCTCAGACGTATCCAGTCCTGTGCTCAACCCTTGCAAAATCTCCTGTAACTTTTCAGAATAAGGCCGCATTTGAACGACTGCGTCCTGCGCTTTACGGAGCTTCGCAGCAGACACCATTTTCATCGCAGAGGTGATCTGCATGGTGCTGTTTACAGAAGATATTCGGCTCCTTACCTCTTTTAAGTTAGGCATGGGTTAATTATTTCTTGTTGTACTGAGCTGATAATTCAGCGGCTACTTTCTCTAACGTGGAAGTCACTTCATCCGTAAGTTTTCCAGCTTTCAAGGTATCGAGCACATCGCGATGGTTTCGATCTAAATGATCGAGGTAATTCGCTTCAAACTCTTTCACTTTATTCACAGGAACCTGACGAAGCAAGTTTTTAGAACCACAATAAATGATCGCAATTTGCTTCTCTACTGAGACCGGCTTGTTCTCTCCTTGCTTTAGGATCTCAACGTTGCGCTCTCCTTTATCAATAACAGATTTTGTTGCTGCATCTAAGTCAGAACCGAACTTCGCAAACGCCTCTAATTCGCGGTATTGTGCCTGGTCCAGTTTCAATGTTCCCGCAACCTTTTTCATCGACTTGATCTGGGCATTACCCCCAACACGCGAAACGGAAATACCCACATTGATCGCAGGTCTAACCCCTGAAAGAAACAAGTTACTCTCCAGGAAGATTTGTCCATCTGTAATCGAAATCACATTGGTTGGAATGTATGCAGACACGTCACCCGCTTGCGTCTCAATAATCGGGAGGGCCGTTAACGATCCTC
This sequence comes from Salibacteraceae bacterium, assembly GCA_040905305.1. GTDB lineage: Bacteria > Bacteroidota > Bacteroidia > Flavobacteriales_G > Salibacteraceae > SHAN690. The sequence goes on from JBBDRU010000214.1 coordinate 11,661, forward strand.
CACCTTTCACTTTGCCTTTTAACGCCTCTGGAAGGTCGTTCATTTGAGCTGCAATCTTATCGTCATTGATGATTTTTGCCGCTCGCTCCAATAAACGCGAGTGAAGGTAGAATACGTCACCGGGATAAGCTTCACGACCCGGAGGTCTTCTTAAAAGAAGTGACACCTCACGATAAGCAACGGCTTGTTTAGACAAGTCATCAAAAACGATCAAAGCAGGCCGACCGGTGTCTCTGAAGTATTCACCAATTGCAGCGCCCGCCATCGGGGCAAAGAATTGCATCGGTGATGGATCAGAGGCATTAGCCGCTACCACAGTGGTGTATGCCATTGCTCCGGCATCTTCAAAACGCTTAACAATACCTGCTACCGTTGATCCTTTTTGACCTGAGGCCACATAGATGCAATAAACGGGTTCTCCTCTATCGTAAAATTCTTTTTGGTTTATGATAGTATCGATAGCCACCGTGGTCTTACCGGTTTGACGGTCGCCAATGATCAACTCTCGTTGGCCGCGACCAACAGGAATCATAGCATCAATTGCCTTGATGCCTGTTTGCAAAGGCTCGTTTACGGGCTGCCGAAAGATAACACCTGGAGCTTTGCGCTCAATAGGCATTTCAATTGTTTCACCTTCGATTGGGCCTTTACCATCGATTGGCTGCCCGAGGGTGTTTACCACGCGTCCAACAATTCCTTCACCTACTTGCAAAGAAGCGATTCTACCGGTACGCTTGGCAATATCTCCTTCTTTAATGTCGTTTGAATGACCGAGTAATACAGCGCCAACATTATCCTCTTCGAGGTTAAGCGCAATGGCTTGAAGGCCGTTTTCAAACTCGATGAGCTCACCGGCTTGCACGTTAGACAATCCGTAAATTCGGGCAATTCCGTCTCCCACTTGAAGAACGGAACCTACTTCTTCGAGTTCGGCTGCTGTTTTTGATCCTGAGAGTTGTTCTCTTAGGATGGCTGATACTTCTGCTGGTTTAATTTCAGGCATAATTCAGATCAATTAGTTGCTGAAAAGCTTATTTAGATAAATCGTATTTTAATTCGTTCAATTTCTTTCTGAGTGATGCGTCAAAACGCGTGTCTTCCACCCTCACTTTTAGGCCACCGATAATGGAAGCATCTACATGCTCCACTAAATCTACGGTTTTGCCAAGGTTTTTAATGGATTCAGAAATGGCTTTTTTCTGATCGTCAGAAAGTGGTACTGCAGAAGTAACTTCTGCAGTAACAATTCCCTTCTTTTCTTTGTATAACTTCATAAAAGAAGTCATGATTACCGGAATAAAGCGCTCTCGTCCTTTATTGGTGATCAACATCAAAAAATCCAACGTCAACGGATTCAGCGCGTTTTTAAAAACTGCTGAAATAGCTCCTAACTTTTGATCGGTTTTGATGATTGGTGATTGAAACATAAGCTCCAGATCACGGCTTTCTGCGCAAGCTTTAGTTACCACCTCAACATCGGCTTTAACCTCTTCGAGCATTTCGCGCTCAATGGCTAAATCGAGCAGAGACTGAGCGTATCTTGATGCTGATTTTGACCCTTTCATCTAGTTAAAGTTGATTTCGTTCAAGGCTTTTTTCACGGACTCCTTTTGCTTGTCTCCATCAGATAGCTTCTCCTGAAGAATTTTTTCTGCTATTTCAAAGGAAATGTCGGCTACTTCTTTCTTAAGCTCCTGAATGGCTTTTGCTTTTTCGTTTTTGATCTCTTCACGAGCGCTTGAAAGCACTTTGTCAGCCTCAATTTTTGCCTGGCTCTTAGCTTCGGCAATCACGGCACTTTTGGTTTCTCGCGCCTCCTTCATGATTTGATCACGCTCTTCCCTGGCTTCAATGAGCATGGCTTCATTTCGGCTGTTCAGTTCTTCCATTTCCTTTTTGGCTTTTTCTGCCGAAGCCAATGCACTATCAATGCTCTCTTCTCTTTCGTGAAGCGACCTTAAAATTGGTTTCCATGCAAACTTCGCCAAAAGGAAAAATACCACTAAAAAACTGATGGTCATCCAAAAAACGAGACCAATACCGGGAGTTACTAATTCCATGTTATGCTTAAATAAGTGAGTTCAACATTTTAAATAATCCGTTTCGCAGCCAAACGCTACGAAACGGATTCAATCATTTATCCCAATACAACAAGTAGACAAACAACGATCGCAAAGAAAACCGCACCTTCAACAAGGGCAGCTGCAACGATCATGTTTGCACGGATGTCTCCGGTAGCTTCAGGCTGACGAGCAATAGCTTCCAACGCTGAACCACCAATTCTTCCGATACCTACTCCAGCACCGAGAGCAGCAACACCAGCACCGATTCCGGCACCCATTATTCCGATTGTTTCTGCTAAAAAGATGGTTAAAAGATCCATGATATATTGATTAAATTGATTTACTAATTAATGTGCTTCTTCCACGGCCTGCCCAAAATACAATGCACTGAGCAAGGTAAAAACATAAGCCTGCAAGAACGCAACTAAAAGCTCAAGGCACAGCATAAATATGCTGAACAATACTGACCCTATAGAAACCCCATAGGCAGCACCAGCTCCACTTGATTGATTAAAAATGAAAATTAGACACGTAAACGAAAGTATAATAATATGACCCGCTGTGATGTTCGCAAACAAACGCAAACAAAGCACAATAGGTTTATTGATAAGCCCGATGATCTCTATAGGAAGCATAATGGGCAGCAGCCACCATGGGACACCTGGGGGCGAAACAATGTGCATCCAATAAGCTTTGTTTCCGGAAAAGCTGGTAACAACAAAAGTGAATACCGCTAATATGGCGGTAACCGCTATGTTTCCAGTAATGTTCATTCCACCTAAAAATGGAATTAAACCCAAAAGGTTTCCGATCCAAATGAAAAAGAAAATGGTAAGCAGAAACGGCATGAAGCGCTCGTATTTTTTTCCAATTGACGGCTTTGCCACTTCGTCTCTAACAAAAAGGATAAGCACCTCCATCATCGATTGCAATCCGCTTGGTGCGCTAAGGCCTTTTTTAGCATAGGCTCTGGCCACAGACATAAACACCCAAAGCATAAGCAACATGGCAAAAAAGATGCCTACCACATTCTTTGTTATGGAAAGATCAATAAAGGTGTGTTCATCAACGCCCCAACCGGCATGAGCAAGCTCTTCACTGGTTTCTGAAACCTGAACGATGTGTCCGTGATTATAAACGTAGCGATTACCTGTAGAAGGACTTGTAAACACATTGGAAGTGTGGTGATGTTCATCCCAAAACTTACTGAAGCTAAAGACATCCATCCCTTGTTCAGTAAACAAAATCATTGGGAGTGGTATGCTCAATCCATCGGCAATATGAATTTCATTTGCATCTAAAACGTGATGCATGATCAGTTCCCCTGCATTAAACCCTTCATCTGATGCAGAGGAATCCGCAGCATCGGAAGAGAAAGCGTTCTGTGAGAAACAAAACATCGCGAAAAGGGCAAAAATCGCACTTCGCATAAACTTGGTTTTACCTTTGATTTTCAGCATTTTTCTTTCTTACTGTAACCCTTCAAAATTGTGGCGCAAAAGTAGAATAATGTTTACCACAAAAAAATCTTTCTTTCACTTTTTAAAAAAGCGCAGTAATCGTATGATTTCGAAGGTTGTAAATGAGAAATATACCCATAAAAAGCTCAAGGCAAATGGCTTCATATAGTCTCTGTTGAAGTAAACATAACCAAGTAGAACAAACAAACTCAATATCATCTTGCCCCCGGAGAAAGCCATGTATTTATTCACAAATGATTTTGCCTCTATGCTCTGCATAAGCACATGCTCAAAAAACGAACTGAACAAAAACATATAAGCATAAATGAGCGTGACCACCCAGCGAAACTCCCATGAAATTATCTCAAACGTCAGGTAATTGATTCCAAGCATAACAACAGCAAACAGAAATAAAGGAATGAAACGTGTGATCATTTGAGCAGATCTTTGATAACAGAGTACATCGCCAAACCTGAGCCGAGGATTGCTCCCAACAGGGTAAATAAATTAAAATCCATTTGATAACGCTTGTCAAGCCATACTCCGATGTAGGTAAGCACCAAAATGATCGCGATCATCTTTGCTGCCATGGAGGAATACTTTAAAAAGGGGTCAGGCTGTTTTTTCGGCAAGGCTTTGCTCTTTGTCTTTCTCAGCGATGTCTTTTATAACCCCTCCCATGCTGCAAGAACCACTAAATAAAGCGCCAGGCTCAATAGCCAGTTTTCCTGTGGTTATTTCTCCATGTAGTTTGGCAGACGCCTGAAGTTGAAGCAATTCTTTAACGATTACTTTTGCCTTTACCTCACCACTAATGTTGGCATCGTTGCATCGAATAGAACCTTCAACTCTGCCTGACGGGCCTACCACAACTTTTCCAGTTGACTCAACCGAGCCGATCAAAACTCCGTCAATTCTTAAAACCCCTTCTGTTTTAATGTCACCCTGAATCTTAGTTCCCTTGGCAATTTGATTGTGAGCACCAAAATCTGCATCTCCGTTTTTGCCGTTTGGTTTTCCATTTCTTCCCATCATCGTTTTTTTCTTTAGTGCAAAAGTAAAAGAATAGCTATTACAATTTAACTAGCTAAATATCACTTCTTTTTAGCATAGTTTTCTTCAAAAAATGCTTCATAGGCCACTATGTTTTGGTCTTTGAAAAAATGGGCGTAATTGTCATAAGAGATCACATACCTGGGATAACCTGCCTCTACAAGGTCTTTAAGTTCTGCCGCATTTTTGAAAGTTCCATAGTAATCCATGGCCTTGCTGGCATAGCCAATATTAGAAACAACAACCATTGTGCTACCTTCGTTTAAAGGGATCTTTGATGTTTTAAAGCCTTTGGTGCTGAAATATTTTCGATTAAAATCAGAAACTTGGTTTTGCACCTCATTACCATCCAAGGTGTCTGGAATAATCAGAATAAAGTTATGAGATGCACCTAAATCGTAGGTAAACTTTTTCATCGCCCGCTCTGCTTCCTGTTCTTCCATTTCAACCATGGCTTCTTCAACTCCACTGTCTATTTCTCTTCCGTTTTCAAAATAATCAACCATTTCCTTGGCTTCTTTCCCTACGTCTGATCCGCCATAGGTTTTACTGACGGCTTTTAATTCATCAATCATCCGCTCCGAGCCATCAATGTAACCTAAACAAATGGCTCTCAACATCTCACATTGCGGCAAAAATTCACTTTTAGGATACTCTTCCAAGGTGATGGTTATCAGCTCATAGGCTTTTCGGTAAAACCCTTGTTCAAAATAGGAATACGCCTCTTCATAAGCTTCCTGAACAGCCTTAGTGGCTTCAGCTTCTTTTGCGGCAAAGTTTGGGTTTAAAATAACCTGTGCATAATCCGAATCAGGGTACTTTGTCATCACCACTTGCTTAAAATAGTCTGCCTTTGAACTATTGTTTAAATCAGAATATATGAGGTAAAGCTGATAATTGCTAACGGCATGATACTTTGAGGAGTCATACCTAGAAAGCAGGTCTTCAAAAGTCTCAGCTGCTGGGGGCAAGTCTTTCATTTGCTCTTTGTAAACCAGCGCCAAATCGTATAATGCCTCTATGATAAGTGCATGAGATCGCTCCATTTTCTCTTCTGTGTCAGGCACTGTTTTCCAATAATAGTTTGGGTTTTTTGGGTCATTCGCTCCATCTAACGTATCCTCAGCTAACACTGTTTCCTCATCTTCAAGCAACAATGGAGCAGACGATGTTTTGTCAGAACGCCTCCAATTATCCTCATTTTTTCGATTTCCTCCCCAAATTCGCTTAAACTCCGCTTCACCAAAGCCCACGGCTCCAGGATTATAAAAATACCAGCCACCACTTACCGCGTTTTGATTGAATTGATTGCTTTGTTCGCTCTTTGCTTGCTGTCCCCTCAACTCTTCCAACTCACGCTGTCTCTCAGCGTCCTTTTCTGCTTGAATAAAATCTTCGATTTTCATTTCAATGATGTGTTCTTGCTCTTTTTTTGGGAGTTTAACAAATGCCTGAAGGCTATCTTGCTCATCAACCGTATTGATATCTCTCATCATCTGAGTTAAGCTGTTCGCTCTTGCTAAAACCATTTCATAATCGGGATGCTCTGTGCTGAGAAAAGCTACCGTGCTGTCATAATAGCTTTGCGCAAGCTCATAATTTGGTTTTTCAAAATAAATATCCGCCAGCTTATAATAAGCTAGGCCTTTTGCGTTGCCATTTCTAACTGATTTTTCGGTAGCGAGATGCAAATACTCTATGCCCTTTTCTTCATTTCCTTGTTTTAACTCCAAATCGGCAAGGGCATAATAAATTTGGTCTAGATACTCCTTGTTCTTTTCGTCCTTAGCCATGTCAAAGAGCACTTTTTTCACTTCGTTGATTCCTCCAGCAGTTACATCAAATGCCAAAGCACGATTGATCTTTGCGTAAAAAACCATTTCATATTCGGGATGCATTTTAATAACTTCAGCAAATAACCTGCTTGATTCGTAACCATCACCTTGCTCATCATAAAGCTGAGCTAAAATGAACATGCGCCTAGACTTAACCTCCCGCTTTCGTGTGTGATGAATCGATTTTTCCAGCTCTTCAATCGCGTCTTTTAACCGGTCTTGCTTAAGAAAATAGTCTGCCTTAACCGCGTGAAGCTCGCTGAGTTGTTTCTCAGGAAAACCATCAGAAAGGCTCACTTTCCTGAACTGATCTCCTGCTCGAACGTAGTTTTCCTGAGCTGTATAAATCCGTCCTAACCACAAGTAAGACAGTTGTTTGATCTCCGGGTCAGGATACTTCATTTTGGTAAAATCAAATATTTGCTTCGCCTGTGTAAACTCCTGTTTCAGAAATTGGGCTTCGCCCATTACCATCCAGGTATCATCAATCCATTTACAATACTCTTTTCCTTTGATGTCCATACTGTGCCGATCGACCACCAATGAAGTTTTTTCGATGGTTCGCTCGAGTTTTGGGTAAACCGGCTGAACCACATCCGGATTGTCGTAAATAAAAATTGGGAGGCGCTGGGAATACTCCTCTTGATAAGACTCTTTCATATCCTCATGCGCCTCTTGCAAGGCCAGCCGTCCATTAAAAAAGCCGTTGTACCTTGCCGTAAGGTTATGGTAGCTCCGATTGATAATGGTGTTTTTCTCCTGAGAGCACCCAAAACCAACGATCATCAACCCGAGAAAAACTATGGCCTTATTTAGCTTCAAAAATGGTGCGGTTTTACGCGATTTAAAAGTCCACAAATTTATTTGATTTATGCAGAGATATAAAGGAACGATCAGCCTCGCTTTTTATTGAGATATTTGACCTTCAAATTATGGCGAAGTCCAATCCAGAAAAACCTAAAAAGAAAAAGCTTTACAAAAGGCTTCGGAATCACTATAAGTTGGTGGTTTTGAACATTGACACCTTTGAGGAGCGATTCAGTTTATTGCTCACGCCCTTAAATGTCATTGTGATTGCCGGTACGTTTATCTTATTGATTTCATTGGTCGCTTTTGGTTTATTGGGTTTCACCCCTTTGCGCTATTACTTGCCGGATTATGCCGAAGAAGTCAGGGTGAAGAAGCTTGCGGTTCATGCAGCACTCAAGGCAGATTCAATGGAAATTGCGCTTGGCCAGCGCGATGCTTATATCGAAAACATCCGTAACCTTATTGAAGGCCGCGTAGATACAAATGTTTCAGACTCATCATTGTTTATTGCCTCTGACCCTTTGGATATTAATTACACCAGAAGCATGGAAGACTCCATCCTCAGAATGGAGATTGAACGAGAAGACCTGGTAAATCTCAACCCAAATTTTAACCGAAATGTAAAAACGTCCTATATTCTTTATCCACCAATCAGCGGCACGGTAATGGATCGTTTCAACGCACAACTCAATCATTATGGAATTGACATAGCCGCGCCAAAAGACGCTTCTATTAAAGCCATTGATGACGGCACAGTGATCATTGCCGCTTACACAGCAGAAACGGGTTATGTGATTCAAATACAGCATGATAATGACCTTATTTCGGTGTATAAGCATAACTCAACTCTTTTGAAAAAAGAAGGAGATAACGTGCGTGCAGGAGAGCCTATAGCTGTAATTGGGGAAACAGGTGAATATAGTTCGGGTCCACACCTTCATTTTGAGTTATGGCGAAAAGGGGTTCCAATTAATCCTGAAACCTTTTTTTCATTTGAATAATGGCCAAAGTGATCGTTTACACCGATGGATCGTCAAGAGGAAACCCGGGTTCTGGTGGATATGGGGTTGTATTAATATCGGGTGACCATAAAAAAGAGTTGGCTGAAGGATTTAGGCATACTACCAACAATCGCATGGAGCTTTTGAGCGTTATCGTTGCGCTTGAGTCGTTAAAAGGCTTGGATCATCAAGTGCTCATATATTCGGACAGTAAATATGTGGTGGATGCGGTAGAAAAAAAATGGGTGTTTGGTTGGCAAAAAAAAGCGTTTAAAGGCAAAAAAAACGCTGATTTGTGGAATCGTTTCTTACGGATTTACCCTAAACACGATGTGCGGTTTAAGTGGGTGAAAGGACATGCCGGTAACCATTACAACGAACGATGTGATGAGCTTGCTGTTGATGCTGCAACCAGCTCAGAACTTAAACAAGATGCTGTTTTCGAACGGGAAAACGGGTTTAGCGAATGAATTGATCATCGTTACCCATCAACTCTCGCGCCTCTTCCAGAATAGCGGAAATACCCGCTTTTTTATTCCTCATAATCGCTAACTTTTCCACCTCATCTGTTGTTGTTTCAGCCATTTCCTCAAGGCGGCTGATCTCTTTTTCAAAAAACTTCTCCGCCTCTTCTAGCGCTTGCACTGCAGAAAGCCTTGCCCACCATGAAAACTCATCCAATGCTGATGGTGCCATCTGATCAACCAGAGCATTATAGCCTTCATAGGTGTTTGTTTTGTTTGCATACTTTAAAAAGTCATTGTTAAATAAGTACCGCTCAAAACCATTAAGCCTTTTGCCCTGTTTTATAAAGAAATCAAGGGAAGTTGGTGACGCACATTCAGCGTGAAGCCTAGATATCCACACCATCAGCTTTTTGGTCTCTTCTGCATCAAGTTGCTTCGAGAATTCAATTCCTTCACATGCATCGTTTTTCAGCAAAATGGACAGTGCGGCTTTAATCACAGAATACGATTGGTCATTCATTGCCTTCGATATTAGGTTGCGCTCTAGCCCATCAGCATAATTCAATGAATCCAATGCAAAAAGCGCAACAGATCGAACATCAGATTTAGGCGCACTCATCGCCAAGGTTTGTAATAACTCAACAGCGGTATTCGTATCACTCAAGTGTCCATAAAAAAGGCTTTCAATAGCTTCATAAACAATCGCATGAAACTCCTCTTCATGATTTGCCATTAGGTTGAAAAGGTCTTGCTCAAAACCATCAAGATCAACGTTTTTCAGACCGATTAACTGAGCGAGCGCGTCTGTTTTGGGGTGGTAACCCTCCGCTAGCTGCAATTGTCTTAACCAAACAGAATGAGATTTTTGTTCATCAAGTTCCCAAAGCACATTATGATTAATATCGAGCCCAAACCAATCCGGTAATCGCTCCAGAGAAATACTGTAACGTTCTTCAGCTTGATCAATCCAAAGCCGATGAGTGTCAACCCGACCATTTGTGCTAACGAATAGATCACAATGAAACCTAAACAAGGGGAAATTTGTCTGCGTTTGGCTGATCGATACGTTTAAGAGCCGTTTAGTAGAGTCAATTTCATAAGTCGCCTTTACTTTTGGATGGCCTTTTTGGTAATACCAATCATCAAAAAACCACTTGTAATCTTTTCCGCTTACTTTTTCCAAAGCAAGGCGAAAATGCGCATCTTCAACCGCTTGATAAGCATTCGTGTGCAAGTATTCAGAAAGGGCTTTAAAAAACACATCATCCCCAACTTCATTTCTAAGCATGTGCAGAATCAATCCACCTTTTTGATAACTGTGAACATCAAAAACGTCATCCGGCATATCATAGCGATTTCTAATTAAAGTTTTAGGTTTCATCCTGGCTTCGTTCAAATAGCTTTCGAAGTCTTTTTGAAGGCTATATCGAGCTTCATCTGAGCCATATTTATATGCCTGCCACAAATATTCTCCATAAGTAGCAAAGCCCTCGTTCATAGTGATTTGCGACCAGGACTCTGCGGTTACAATATTCCCAAACCAATGATGAAAAAGCTCGTGGGCAATCACGTCTTCATGGCTTTCATCCAATAACTCTCGTTTGGTGAGTTGCACAAAATCCCCATGAATTACTGCAGATGTGTTTTCCATGGCTCCTGAAACGAAGTCCTTAACCACAATTTGGTGGTATTTATCCCATGGATATTTAAAGTCGAGCAAGTCTGAGTAAAACGTAAGCATCTCAGGTGTATTTCCAAATATAGCTTGAGCATGGGATTCATACTCCTCATCTAAATAATACCAAACGGGCACACCCTTCCATTCATCCTTCACCAATGAGAACTCACCAACAGCTATCATTACAAGGTATGTGCTGTGCGGAATATCTTGTTTCCAATAGTCTGTGCGGGTACCATCTGCATTTTCTGTTGAGTATGCCAGTCTGCCGTTTGATATGGTATGAAAACTGCTGTCAACCGTGATGAACACTTCTTGAGTAAGCTTTTCATTAGGCTGATCAACACATGGAAACCAACTCGAATTGTAAGTAGTTTCACCCTGACTCCAAATTTGTTGAGGCTTCTCTTTGTTTTCACCTTTTGGATTGATGAAGTACAACCCCTGATTGGAAGTAATTGCCCTTCCCTGTTTCTTTTCCAGCTTGGTTGGTCGCGCAATGTATTCAATCCCTAACCATGCCGTGTCGGATGGATTAAAATCAAAAGGCGTCACAATAGACATCTGCTCTCCATCATAGCTGTAGTACGCGTTTAAGCTCGTATCATTTTGAGACCATTGGATTGCAACCACCTCAAAGCCCCTTGCATCAAGAAAAATGGTGTCAAGTTTTTCAAAATAAGGCGATATCGTAAGCTCAGCACCGCCAAACACCTCTTCATTGCGCCAACTAAATCGGAGATCAAGCTCCATATGGATTACATCGAGCACTAGATTCTGTGACGGTTGATAAGGCAACAGCCGTTCTGCATCTATGTTGAAATCCATGGTGTCAAGCTCGATTGCTGTTTCGGGAGTTCGACCTTGTTGCTTTTTTCCTATTGAACAAGAGTTCAACATGGAAAAAGCAACGAAAACCAAGAATAATTTTTGCATGGAGTGAAATGTCATGCGTCAAAGATGGCTATAAAACCACTAATCATACCTTTGTGATATGCAGGAAGTAGTAATAAATGATCGTTCATATTCCGTAGAACCATCAAGCAATGATGGCGAAGTAATGATAAACGGAAAGGCTCACAGGGTTGATATGGTATGCAATGAAAACAGGCATTATCATATGATTCTTGATGGAAAATCCGTCTCCATCGAAGTCGTTGATACGGATAAATCAAGGCCCGTAATCAAGGTAAACGGAAAAGTATATGCTCCTGAGGTTAAAACGGAGACCGACTTGCTTTTAGAACGCCTCGGAATAAACATTATGACTAAAAAGGAGGTTAAAGAGTTAAAAGCTCCGATGCCTGGTTTGGTTTTAGAAATTAGGGTGGCCGCTGGAGATGTTGTAAAAGAAGGTGACCCCCTGGTGGTTTTAGAGGCGATGAAAATGGAAAACGTTTTGAAAGCTCCTGCTGAAGCTACCATTAAAACAGTTGCCGTTAAACAAGGAGACGCAATAGATAAGAATACATTATTAATCGCATTTGAATAAAAATTAGAAACTATGAACATGAAATTAACGATAAACACCCTCCTTATTGCAGCCTTGATAGGCGCTTGTGGAGGCTCAAACGAAAAGCCCTCAACTCAATCTGAGACAAACGATAACGCCCCGAAAGAAAAGGCTAAAACCGTTTGCACCTACAGTCATGAGAACCAGACTCCGGAAGTTTTGTGGGTTGCATATAAATACACCGAAAAAACCGGTGTAAGAGGTCAGTTTGAAGAGGTTTCGGTGACCAATACCAGGTCTGGAAAAACAGTTGAAGAAGTTTTGAACGGAGCCGAGATTAAAATCAAAACGGCATCATCGAACTCTGGTGACCCTACCCGAGATCCAAAAATAAAAGAGACTTTTTTTCAAGCTTTGACCAATGGCGAAATTCTGAGCGGAAAAATTACTTCAGTAAATGGTGATGACGCTTCCGGAAAAGTCACCGCAATGATTAACATGAATGGCAAAAACCATGAATCAAAGGGCAGCTATGAACTAAAAGGGGATCAATTAGAAATGAAATTTGAACTTAATGTTAAAGATTGGTCGGCCATGGATGCTTTAAACGCTCTCAACGAGGTTTGCGAAGACCTTCATAAAGGCGCTGATGGAAAAAGTATTCTTTGGCCTGATGTAACCGTTTTTGTTACGACCATGCTAACCAAGGATTGTTCCTAAAAACGGTTCTAAAAGGATATTTCAATTTGAGTGAGATCGATGAATTGCCTTACGCGTTCATCGATTTCTTTTTTTGATAGGTTTAAAAGGCGCTCTGTCCCGAATTTTTCCACGCAAAACGATGCCATAGCTGACCCGTAAATGATGGCTCGCTTCATGTTTTCGAAACTGATGTCTTGCGTTGCTGCCAAATGCCCGATAAATCCCCCGGCAAACGTATCGCCTGCACCGGTGGGGTCAAACACATCCTCTAAAGGCAATGCCGGAGCAAAAAACACTTCCTGTTCATTAAACAACAAAGCCCCATGTTCTCCTTTTTTAATGATCAGGACTTTAGGGCCCATTTTTAAAATTTTTCGTGCCGCTCTTACTAAGGAATATTCTTTTGAAAGCATGCGCGCTTCTTCATCATTGATGGTAAGGACATCCACCTGCTTGAGCACTTCTTTAAGCTCTTCCAGAGCTATTTCCATCCAAAAATTCATGGTGTCCATCACCACTAGTTTGGGACGCTTTTGCATTTGATTAAGCACGGATAACTGCACAGCCGGAGTGAGGTTTCCTAACATCAAAAAATCTGCGTTGCGATCAGATTCAGGTACAATTGGTTCGAAATTCTCTAATACATTTAGTTGTGTATCCAGGGTGTCTCTTGTATTCATGTCATTGTGATAGCGTCCTGACCAAAAAAAAGATTTCTCACCCTTTCGCTGCTCAACTCCCTCAAGTTCAATGCCCCGACTTTGTAGGTCATCCAAATATTCTTGTGGAAAATCATCCCCTATTACACTAACCATTTGCAGCCCCTTGCTGAAATAACTTGCTGATAAACCGATATATGTTGCGGCTCCACCAACCACTTTCTCTGCTTTTCCAAACGGTGTTTCTAAGGAGTCGAATGCCATGGTTCCAACAACCACTGTCTTTGAGATGCTCATAATAATTATAATAGAGCGCAAATGTGGGTATTTGTTCTCAAAAAATACGCTTGCACAATTCATTAATGTGCACTAGCTTCGCAGCCCTTTTTAAGGATATAATATTCCTCCTTAGCTCAGTTGGTTAGAGCATCTGACTGTTAATCAGAGGGTCCTTGGTTCGAGCCCAAGAGGAGGAGCATCAAAAAAAGCCTTAGTTTTAAACCAACTAAGGCTTTTTTATGCCATAAATCTAGCGCAGGTCTTTCATCTTGGGCATCACCCCGCCTTGAAAAAGGTCGAGCTCACCACGTGGCGCCTGCGGTCGATCCATATCCTTAGCTTTTTTTCCAAAAGGATCTTTTCGGTTTTTTGACTTCTTTTTTCTCTCTTTTCTTCTGTTCGGGTCTGAATTAAACAACCTAAAGCGCTCTCCGATAAAGTTTTTACGATAACGTTTTCGAGCTCTTCCCTTGTTGTATAAGTCTTCTTCTGAATGTTCTTTTTCTGAAACCCCGCTGGAAAAGTAATCCTTTTGCAGACCACGCTCTTTAGCTGATGTGGATCTTGAGAAATGATCTTTTTGTTTTCCTCTTTCCTTTTGTGATACACCGGTTGAGAAATGATCAGAAAGTTGGGAGCGTTCGGTTTTGAAAATCCCTTTAGAAAAAAAATCTGATTGCTGTGTTCGCTCCTTCTCGCTTTCGAGTACTTTATTGAAAAATGACGGGAGCTGGCTTCGCTCCTCGAGTTTACCAACCGCCTTGGCATAGAAGTCAGGTAAAAACGGGTTTTTGTCTTTCTTTTTAGGGCGGTGCTTTTTTGAAAAAAAATTTCCTAAAAGCGCTCGTTCCTTTTTCTTATACTCTTGTGTAAAGGCGCTAGGTCTTTCCTCTTTAGATTGTTGGCCAAAAAAAGGGGTCACAACAAGCAGCAATGCAATTATGAAGAACGCTACTCTAAGACACATAACGCTAAGGTAATGGATAATTACTCCAATAGGTAGAGTGTTTCCAGCGCATCAATATTAAATTGATCCATGAATCGGTCACGTTCAAGATGAAAAAGCTCTTCGATAGTCATCTGATGTTGCCGGTCAGAGCCGATTTCGGCATCATATCCAAGCCGGTTTAAAATTTCTACGAGATCCCGACCACTCATGGAAGCTATAAGCTTCAAATCAGACAACCCGAGTTCCGTAGAAATAACCAGTAGCGGAACCAGCGGTATAAGTTGAACATCGTTTTGTGATAACATGGCATAATAAAGCCGTATTCGATTGAATAGTCTCGGAATAGGAAGGTTTTCCTTAATGGATTTTTGAAGCAGTTCCAATGTGAAAAACCACAAAGCACTTTGCTCGCCAGCCAATGCATCCGTGGGAACTCTAGGATCCCATCTTGCATCAGTCATTGATAAAATAGAAGTGTTTGAACGTTGCTTAGCCGTGAACTCGATGAAGCTTCCGCTCTGAAGATGACCGGTCATTCGTTTTTTTGAAGCCTGCCGAACAAACAGGGAAATAAGGCCTTTGTTTTGTGTGAAACACTGTAAAATCTTAGCAGAGTCAGAATAAGGAATCGTACGTAAAATCAGTCCTGAGCCTCGATACATGTTTCTAGTTTAAAAACAAAAGCTTTGCAACTGAGCCGCCCGCGCCATCCTGTGTTGCTGCAAAAACAAGATACACTCCGGTCGAAACCTTTTGTCCATTTCTATCCTTTCCGTCCCAGGTTGCGCTTCCTCCTTCACTTTTTGTTTCAAATATGAGGTTTCCAGCAGCGTCAGTGATTCTCACGTAACTGTTTTCTGTGAGTTTATTAAAGGTGATAAGCCCGCTATATCCAGGCTTAACCGGGTTTGGAAATACTTTTATTTTACCCAAGGATTCTTCTGCTTCTGTAGCATTGGATCGATAGGATAATAGCCCATTGTCAGTAGCTATGAACAGCTCTCCAGTTTCAGGTTGTATAGCTAAATCAAAAACTTCATCACTAAGCAACGGGCTGTCATCTTCTGTAAACCTTGCCAGCTGCTCTTGACCGTCTTCAGAGATCAAAAATAAACCTCCTCCCCGTGGTGCCACCCATTTTCTGTTGGCTCCGTCAACGTGAATAGCATTAACCTTATCTGACTCAAATAAATAACCATTGAACCCGTCTTGACTAACGATTATTCTTTGAGTTTCAAAGCCTTCCTCAAATGCACTTTCCGGGTTGAAGATTATGGCGATTCCTTCTCCAGTGCCAATCCATAACTCGCCATCACGATCTTCAACAAAACAAACAACTTCATTGCTAGGAAGGTTACCCTGAGTTGGGCTTGAATTTATGTTCACAAATCGATCGTCTGAATCGTCTGCGATATCAGACCCCGGATCATAAATAATCATTCCCTGCTCCTTTAGGCTAAACACGAGCATGTCGTTGGATAAAAGCGTCAGAGCCTCTACAGATGGTTCTTGAAAGCCTTCAAACGAGAAGCCGTGCCATTGTCCGTCTTTGTCTAATAAACTTAAGGTGGCACTTGACCGGTTGTTTAGCATCCATACATTTCCGTCCTGATCGACTTGTATGTTTCTTACGCCATAATACCCGTCCATTTTGTCACTTATTTGGTTGGTACTGTCGGTGTAATGTTCTAAAATTTCATTGTTCTTATTTAAAATCATAAGTCCGCTACCATCAAAACCCAGGTATTTTCGGTTTTCATAAACCGCAACATCAACTAGGTTACGGATTGAAAAATCAGTTTCTGTGAACATGATTTTGGAGGTCCAACCAGATTCGTCAAGCTGAAAGAAATAAGGTGTTATAAAGGTAAAGTCATTACCTCCTGCCATCCCGTAAATGATGCCATCGTATTCTTTAACTGCACTAATCACTCCGCTTTTTGGAGATGAAATATTCAAGATTGTCGAGTTTGAAGGGTCGTCTAAAGGAACAAGAACAGCACCATGAAAACCATCGGCAACCAATATCTCATTGTTTTGGGTTCTGCTAAAAAGTGCTTGTCTCGCATCTACTCCTGAATTTGGAAAAAAAGCATCTACCTCACTTATCAGATTAAAGTCTTCATCAAACTCTTTGATGGTCTCTCGACCAGTAATTAAAAGCTGATCATCCTTCACGTCTATCCATCTCATTTCAGAATTAGCGAGGAGTTCTATGGCCTGAAACTCTGTCTCTATCAGCCCGTATAAAGTATCCTTTCCATCAATTTCATTTTGGAGTAAGGCATAGGTGTTTCCCCGAAATTCAAATATCTTCTTTATCAAAAGTGGTGATGATGGAAATACGATCTCCACCGGATTTGGCGAAGTAAATGCCTCGTCCAGGTTCTGGTAAAACACTCCATTCTCTGTTGTGAAATAAAGCTGATCTTCAATCAGGGAAGCACAAAATATTGAAGCCGCTGAGCCTTCAAAACCCAGCCGTGAATACTCTAAAATATCATAAGAAGACAAACTCAATTCCAATATTCCGATTCCAGTGATCAACAACGCTACATCATCTATAAAAATAATTTCACGAATAACCTTATCGCCAACTCCTTGATTATTTTTTAAAGCCGGCTGATTGGTCAATTGTTTATCCTCCCAAATAATGTCAATATTTCCGTTTGAATACCCTACCACACATACACCAAATTCTCGATTACAGTTAATTGCTGAAATATTGGTTTGAGAAAGTCCATTGACTTTTGTCAAACTTTCTTTCGACTGGTCATCTCTATCATATACCAAAATTCCATATTGGTTAGCAGCAAAAACTTTGGTATTTAACTCACCAACAAAATCAAAGGTATTCATCGGCAAGTGAGCACTCCATGACCCAACCGGGGGCTGAGCACATAATGTGAAACTGATTAATCCAAAAAAAAGTTGCAAAAGACGCATGGCATGTAAACGGTTTTATCTCAAATTATTGCATTTTACTTATCTTACTCAATCACAGCTTGTTATATTGATTGCGTCTCGGCTTACATCTCAACAAAATCATACATACGGTTCATATCCAAGCTGGCTCACTCAAGAAGGCGATTTTAAGGTTTCATGTGAAACATAAGCATCGAGAGCCACCATAAGCACTGAAATGTCTGATGGCTTAACTCCAGGAATGCGACTTGCCTGACCTAAATTATCCGGTCGAACACTTTCAAGCTTTTCTGTTGATTCAATTGAAACCGCTTTCTGAGAAGCGTAATCAAAATCT
>JBBDRU010000215.1:0-29189 GCA_040905305.1 Salibacteraceae bacterium
AACATCTTCTACGAGAAGGAGTAGGTCTTTTGGTATTTCATCATAGACTTCGAGCATGGTCGGATTTACAATTCCCATGTCCATTCCTGCCAGAATGCCGTGATAGAGAAATGCAGAATGCATTGCTTCGCGAACTTTGTTGTTGCCTCTGAAGGAAAATGATATGTTGCTCACTCCTCCGCTCACATGTGCATGGGGCAGGTTGGCTTTGATCCATTTTGTAGCATTGAAAAAGTCGAGTGCATTTTTCCGATGTTCCTCCATTCCAGTTGCAACGGGGAAAATATTTGGATCGAAAATGATGTCTTTTGGATTAAAGTCCACTTCATCTAAAAGAATCCGGTAAGCTCGTTCACAAATCGCTATTCTGCGTTCATAACTGTCTGCCTGCCCGTCTTCATCAAAAGCCATAACTATGACCGCAGCACCGTATTTTTTGACCAATTTGGCCTGATCGATAAAGGTTGTTTCACCTTCTTTCATGCTGATGCTATTGACCACCGCCTTTCCTTGCACCACTTGCAATCCTGCTTCAATGATTTCCCACTTGGATGAGTCAATCATAATGGGAATACGAGCAATATCAGGTTCAGAGCCTATGAGGTTTAAAAAGTGAACCATGGCTTCTTTGCCATCGATGAGCCCGTCATCCATATTAACATCAAGGATTTGAGCACCGCCTTCTACTTGATTGCGCGCAATGGAAAGGGCTTCTTCAAACTTCCCTTCATTGATCAGCCGCAAGAAACGTTTAGAACCAGCCACATTGGTGCGCTCACCCACATTCACAAAATTGGAGTCTTTGCGAATAATCAATGGCTCCAGACCTGACAATTGAAGCGTTATGTTATTGCTATCGCTCATTTTCAAAAAGTGTTTTTAAGGGTCTTGGTTGAAATGATGAGGCCACTTCTGCAAGTCTTTTGATGTGTTCAGGCGTAGTGCCGCAGCAGCCTCCGGCAATGTTGACCAGGTTACGCTCGAAATATGATTTCAAGAGTTCAGCAAATTGATGTGGAGACTGGTCATAATCGCCCATTTCATTTGGCAGACCGGCATTAGGATGAGCTGATACAAGTACTTGAGCATGCTGGTCTAGCACATCGATGTAGGGCATTAATTGATCTGCACCCAACGCGCAATTCAATCCGATCGAAAAAAGTGGGATATGTGATAACGAAATCATAAAGGCCTGTGTAGTTTGTCCGCTTAATGTTCGGCCGCTGGCATCAGTAATGGTTCCTGAAACCATAATTGGAATGGATATACCACGTTCTTCGAGTACCTCTGTGATCGCAAAGAGGGCGGCTTTTGCATTGAGTGTATCAAATATGGTTTCAACCAATAATAAATCAACTCCACCTTCAATGAGTGCAACCACCTGTTCTGTGTATGCCGTTTTTAGCTCTTGAAATAAAATAGCTCTGAAACCTGGGCGATTTACATCCGGACTTAAAGATGCTGTGCGATTCGTAGGGCCGATGGATCCGGCTACAAATTTCGGATGCTCATCCGTGCTCATTTCAACGGCCACTGCTTTAGCAATTTTTGCCGCCTGGTAATTCAAATCATAAACTAAATGCTCAAGTGCATAATCGGCCTGAGCGATGGATGTGCTGCTGAAGGTGTTGGTCTCCACAATATCAGCACCAGCTTCAAAATACTGGCGATGAATGTTACCGATAATATCAGGTCTTGTAAGGGATAAAAGGTCATTATTTCCCTGCAAAGGCTTTGGATGATTGATGAGAAGTTCATTCCTAAAATCTGATTCAGTCAGTTTATGTCGCTGAATCATAGTGCCCATAGCACCATCCAGGATCAGGATTTTTTTACTTGCCAGTTCGTAAATATTCATAAGCATTGGTTTACAAACCGATCAAGAAAGTTGGAGGAGGTTATCCTTAACTCATCTTTCCCAAATTGCTTTTGGGTCGGAAGTAGCACCTTTCCAATGTTAATGGAGGTTGCTAAGACATCAATGGGCCAAATCCCTTCGTCTTTCTTGATAAGTTGACTGCGAATGTAATCATCAGGTCTTAGTTGTTTAAGAAGTTTTGAAATATTGTTCTATTTGGGTTTTGAGCCAGACAGAAAAAAACTTCTGTTAAAAATAGGTATGATTTGCTTGTTTTGGAAAAGATGGTCACCAACTAATCCGCTACCTTTGCCGACTTAATTTTTGACGCATATGATGAGCGATTTGTCGAGCAAATATGATCCAGCAGAGGTTGAAGGTAAGTGGTATCAACATTGGATGAATAGTGGCTTTTTTAAGTCTCAACCCGATTCAAATAAGGAGCCTTTCACCATCGTGATCCCGCCACCAAATGTTACCGGTGTTTTGCACATGGGGCACATGCTGAACAATACTATACAGGATATTCTGATCAGAAAAGCACGCCTCGATGGAAAGAATGCATGTTGGGTTCCAGGCATGGACCATGCGTCCATAGCTACAGAGGCTAAAGTGGTAAAGCGTTTGCGGGAAAAGGGGATCAAGAAAAGCGATTTATCTCGGGAAGATTTTTTAGCTCATGCATGGGAATGGAAGGAGGAGTTTGGCGGTGTTATATTGGAGCAGTTGAAAAAGTTGGGTGCCAGTTGTGATTGGGATCGCACCCGTTTTACCATGGATGAGAAATATTATGAAAGCGTAATTGACACTTTTATTCATCTTTATGAGAAGGATTTAATCTACCGGGGTTACCGCATGGTAAATTGGGATCCCGAAGCACTTACGGCCGTTTCTGATGAGGAAGTAATCTATACGGAAGAACAATCGAAGCTTTACCATGTGCGCTATCAAATCGAGGACAGTGATGAGTTTGTAACCATTGCCACTACGCGCCCCGAAACCATTTTAGGCGATACAGCTATCTGCATCCATCCCAAAGACGAGCGATACTTACATTTACATGGAAAGCGCGCTTTGGTGCCCATCGTCAATCGTTCCATTCCAATAATTCTCGATGATTATGTTGATCGTGAGTTTGGCACGGGTTGTCTTAAGGTTACTCCAGCCCATGATGTAAATGACCATGAATTAGGTCAAAAACACGGTCTGGAAAGCATTGATATCTTAAACGCCAACGGAACGCTGAGTGAAGCTGCAGAAGTGCTGATAGGCGAAGATCGATTTGATGCACGAAAAAAGATCAAACCAATGTTGGAAGAAGTTGGCGCACTTATCAAAGTGGAAGACTATCAAAACAAGGTTGGCCGTAGTGAGCGCACTAATTCTATTATTGAACCACGCTTATCCAAGCAATGGTTTGTGAAAATGCAACCTCTTGCTGAGCCTGCTTTGGCTGCTGTGGAGAGCGGGGATATCAGGTTTCATCCGAATAAGTTTAAAAACACTTATCGTCACTGGATGACAAATATTAAGGATTGGTGTATCAGCAGGCAGTTGTGGTGGGGACATCGCATTCCTGCCTTTTATTTCGGTGAAGGAAATGATCACTTTGTTGTAGCGAAAAGTGCTGAAGAAGCATTGAAAAAAGCACGTGAAATAGATCCGAGTCTAGCGATGTCTGATTTAAGACAGGATGAAGATGTAATGGACACTTGGTTCAGTTCATGGTTGTGGCCGATCAGCGTTTTTGATGGTTTTTATAATAGAGATGACTTGAACTATTATTATCCAACCAGTGATTTGGTTACCGGTCCAGATATTATTTTCTTTTGGGTGGCACGGATGATCATGGCCGGTTATGAATTTGAAAAAAAGCGACCCTTCGAGAATGTGTATTTTACTGGAATCATACGTGATAAACAGGGAAGGAAAATGTCCAAATCCCTGGGAAACTCACCAGATCCAATTGAATTGATCGAAAAGTACAGCGCAGATGGTGTGCGTCTTGGGCTGCTCATGACGGCTCCTGCCGGAAACGACATTCCATTTGATGATGCTATTTGCGAACAGGGAAGGAATTTTGCAAATAAAATATGGAATGCACTTCGATTGATCAAAAGCTGGAAGGTTGAGGATAAGCCAGTGGATGTGGTAAACGAGAAGGCGCTTTCCTGGCTCCAACATCGTATCAACAAGGAGCAGGTGTCCATCGATGCAAATTATTCTAAATACCGCTTGAATGATGTGGCCATGAGCTTATATAAGCTCATTTGGGATGAATTTTGCTCGTGGTATCTTGAGGCCATCAAACCTGCATACGGTGAGTCAATAGATCAGCAAACTTATGATGCGACTATTTTTCAGCTTGAAAAGTTGATGACCATGCTTCATCCAATCATGCCGTTTATTACCGAAGAGGTGTGGCATAATCTAAGAGAAAGAAATAACGTGGACTGTGTGTTTTTGGCGGAGTGGCCCGAGGCGACTTCTTATGAAGAGTTATCTATTCTGTCGTTTGGTAATGCAAAGCAGATCATTTCAGAGGTAAGATCTATTAGGGCTCAAAAGAATTTATCCCCCAGAGAAACGCTTGATGTATATCAGCCGGGTGATGAAGGGGCTTATAAAGATTTTTCCACAATTATTCAAAAATTGGCCAATGTTAACCTGAAAAATGCAGAAATTCCCGAAGGTCCAAATGCTTCTTTTATTGTTGGAACCATGGAGTTCTCCGTGCCATTGGAGGGCTTGATCGATGCTTCAGCTGAAGTCGCCAAGTTGGAAGAAGAGCTGAATTATCAAGAGGGCTTTATGAAAAGCGTCTCAAAGAAGTTAGCAAATGAGCGATTTATGAATAATGCACCAGCCCAGGTAGTTGATGCAGAACGAAAGAAAATGGCCGATGCTGAATCACGTATTGCCTCGATCAAAGAAAAACTGTCAACCCTGAAATAGGATGGAACATTGATGCGATTAGTTATTGGGTTTGCCTTGGTTTTAAGTCCGATTTTGATGTTTTCTCAAATTGTTAATGTTGAAAGTAAAAGATCGGGTAAAAAGGAAGAAGGATGGAATGGGAGCATAGACTTAAATTTCAGTTTAACGAGAAATACAAGTGATGTACTAAGCTATGGAGGAAAAACCAGCAACCAGTATCTAAAGAATCGTCATCGATATTTATTATTAGCCGACCTGAATCGTGTGCAGGCTGGAGGTGATATTTTCGTAAATCAGGGTTATGAGCATTTGCGTTATAATTATGAGTTTGGTGAAGAGAAACGGCTGGCAGCTGAGGTGTTTCAGCAGGCGCAATTCAATTCAGTTCAAAAGATCAAGTTCAGGCATCTCTCCGGAGCAGGCTTGAGGTATGCACCAATAAATCAGGACTCGTTGAAGGTTTGGGCAGGGAGTATTTTGATGTATGAATACGAAGAATTGACAACCGCTGCCATCCAGCGTAATTTTAGGCAGAGTTCCTACCTTTTGTTTTATGTGGCTTTTAAAAAGTTTGAATTTCAAACCATCAATTATTATCAACCAAAATGGGGAGACTTTTCAGATTTCAGAGTAAGCACGTCCTCTACGGTGGAATTTGGGGTGCTAAAATGGCTAAGATTTACTACTGGGTTCGAATTGCTTTATGATAGTGAGGTTCCTGAAGAGGTTCCTGCCGTAGTCTTTAGCCTTAAGAATGGACTTCGCCTGGAATTTTAATGTGTTATCTAATTAAGGTGAGATATCCCCTGATTGTTCCGGTTGAACCATTATGCCTACAAAAGTTGGCAATGAAATAATAGGTTCCTTCGCTGGCCAATTTTCCGGTGCGCTGATTCGTTCCATCCCAACCTGCGCTTAGTCCGCTTCCTTCATAGAGAATCAAACCCCACCGGTTAAAAATCACCATGTCAAGGCATGTGATTTCGTTCAGGGTGAGGGTGAAGATGTCGTTGATTCCATCACCATTGGGAGTGAAGATATTCGGATCATAAACTGTTTCGCAATCTTGTGTCATGACCCAAATTGTGCTGGTGTCTCCTCTGCACAATTCAAAATCAGACCACACATAGTAGGGCGTAGGGTGAAACAGAAAAGACGTTTCGAAAATTTCACCTTCATTGATCACTGATCCATAGGGAGAACGTGACCATTTTAAATCACCGATGTTTACACTGGCTTCTAAGGTTGTTTGAGTTCCCATGCAAATCAGGCTGTCACCACCAATGGGTTTTTCAATATCATTGGGTTGAACGTAAACTTCAATGCTATCAGACCATGCATCGCATCCAAAAGTGTCGAGGGTTATCAATGAATATGTCCCAGACTCATAAAAACTAATGTTTCTGCCTTCTATACTGTCTGGCAACCATAAGTAACTAGCCATACCGCGTCTGTTGGCTCTGAAGTCAACACTGTCTCCTTCGCAGAACTCCAAATCACCATCAATTGAAAATTTGGCTATGGTATCAGGTATGGTTACTTTAATAGGTTCAGAGGCTCCCCTGCAACCGTTGGTGTCAACTGTTTTTAATGTAAAGACACCTTCTTCAAATGAAATTATGTTTTGGGTGGTGTCACCATTTGGAAGCCATAAGTAAGAACTCATGTGATCATTTCCATAAAGCGTGATCGAATCGTCATAGCAAAAAACTGGATAACCATCGAGCCCGATAACCGTTGGCTCTTGTGTTATTTCTATGGTAACCGGGTCAGACTCCTTAGTGCAGCCATTTGCATCTGTTGTAGTTAGGATATATGTTCCAGTTTCGGTTATAATGATGCTGTCGGCTCCACTGGGGGATGAACTCCAATCGTAAATCTCCATACTATCTGTTCCGTATAACACAATATGACTATCCAGGCAGAGCACTCCACTTGGGGTTATTTCCGAAGCTACATAGGAAGGAAATACTTCAATGGTCGCGTAAGTTTCTATGCCGCATGCAGTAATTTTACAGGTATAAACACCCGGTTCATAAACTGTTTGTGATGTGCCTGAACCACTAAGCGGAGGAAGCCACTCAATGGAGCTGCCTGATGATGAAACTACATTAAGTACCACGGAATCTCCATCACAAATCACCAGGTTTCCACCAGCCGCCAGAGAAGGTGTATTGTATTGCGTGAGTGTAATTGTATTACTGGCAAGGTCGCAACTGTCAGAGTCGTTAACCGTGCAGAAATAGGTGCCGGCATCCGTAACGGCTATTGAACTTGAGTCTGAGTTTATGATGCCATTGGGGCCTTCCCATATAAAACCTTCTGTTGCTCCGGTGTTAGAAACGGTAAGCCAGACAGAGTCGTTTGGGCATATTACTTCATTAACCGAAGAAAGGGTGGGTTGTGGTTTTTCCATTACCGTTTTGCTGGCATTGGCCGTAAGTGAATCTGTGCAGCCGTATTGATTGGTTTCATAGATGGTTGACGAAACACCATAAGAGCCTGGTGATCCAACATATACCGTGTCTGCAATGGAACCGTTTACAAAAGGTCCTGACCATGTATAGACCGATCCGCCCTCACCCCATAAAGCAATCGTTTCTCCAGGGCAATAATAATCGCGCCCTCCAATCCCAATGCTAAAGGCGCCCACGGTAGGCGATGGGAGGGGAGTGACATAGACTGAATCGCTGATGTAAAAGGTATCGGTGTCACAAGGAATATATCGGTATAATTCAAAAGAAAAATGAAACCAGCCCGTATCCATTGGGGTAACGTTTAAGAATGTCTGGCAACTAATGCTGGTAGGCCATGA
Source organism: Salibacteraceae bacterium (assembly GCA_040905305.1). Classification (GTDB taxonomy): domain Bacteria; phylum Bacteroidota; class Bacteroidia; order Flavobacteriales_G; family Salibacteraceae; genus SHAN690. Next base: position 7,611 of record JBBDRU010000215.1, read on the forward strand.
TGCTGGCAAGGTAGTATAGTTGGTTTGAATGAACGGTTGCGAATCGGTAAGGCAAATTTCTTCTGCGGTTGGATTGTCAATGGAATCATAGAGGTATATTTTGAATGTTTCGTTGTCGCAGACAAAAATGGAGTCTTCAACATAGACCTGAAGATCGAACGAATCCAATGGGTCAAAAAACTCAACATCTACCTGAGATGATTTTGCACATCCTTCTTCATCCACTATTGTAAAAATATAAGTCCCTGTTTCCCAAACTTCAATGCTTGCAGTATAAACAAAGCCAGGATAAGAAGGCCCCTGCCAATAAAAACTGTCAACCGTAAATTGACTGGCGGTGAGCGTAACGGTATCTGGAACACAAACATTGATTTTTATCGGAAAGGGTGTAGGGGTGTTGACAACCACATCATCTTCAATATAGGGCTTATCCGGTCCGGGAAGTATATCAACATAAATAGAGTCACGATAAGTAAAACAACCATCTTGTGTTTTGAAATCAACCCACTTATATCCGCTTGAAGAGAAAAAGGTTTGGGATGCGGTTTGCCCATTAGACCATAAGTAAGTTAGGTTTGGTCCAATGCTTGGGCAAACTTTAGGAATTGCGGTCAAAATGACATTATTGCAATTTGATGCTGTATCGGGACAACCGGTATTGATGCATCCTTCTGCGATATCTCTGTTGCACCCACTTCCTGACCTTTCATAATAATCATATGGTTCGCGGTTTGGATCAAAGCAATTAGCAATCAGCGCATCCGCATTCCCTGCTGACCCCATCCTATAGAAACTTCCGTAGTCTGAATCGTTGCAATATGGAGAGTTTTGATTACAGGAAACATCGGTCCAATTAGATAAGTTGCTCGTTACAAAGTTCTGTGAGGTAGGAATATTAATATTGCTTTTGAAGTTACCAGCAATGTGGGCGTTTCCGGTTGAGGTAACATCAATACCAAGACCAAACTCGTCTTGCCTTCCACCGATGTGACGTGCCCATGACCATGTGCCTGAGCTGGTAAACTTTGATACGTAGATATCTTTGTAACCAACGGAGTTAAAAATCGCTTCGCCATACTCATCCATGTATTCGTCAAACGCACATTCAAAAAATCCCGTGATGTAGGCGTTACCAGAGTTATCAACTGCAATACCCTGGCTTGATATGTCGCTATCAGATCCTGATTTGCTTGCCCAGGAAATAGCACCGGCAGAGGTGTATTTGGTTACAAACACTCCGTTCGTATATGTATTGTTAAGGTTGGTATTGACTGTATTGAAGAAGGTTAGGTTGCCGGCAAAATCACCTGTTATAAAAACATCGCCACTTCCTGTGGCATCAATAGCTGTCGCAATATTGGAATTGGCTCCACCAGCCATTCGAAACCACTGTTCGTTGCCACTGCTGTTGAGTTTTACCACAAATATGGCGTTGAACATGGTATTATTGACGATGTTATCAAATGCAAAAGTGTCACTGAATTGACCCGTTGCATAAATATTACCGCTGTTATCTGTGGCTACATCAAGCGCACGATCGCTAAAGTTTCCCGAACCGGCTTTTGTCCATTGAAAAGTTCCTGAGCCATTTAGTTTGGTAATGAAGGCATCTGTAGAATTGTTTTGACTGACAATATTCGTCATGCCAAACGAAGAAGTCCCTTTGAACTCGCCCGCAACAACAGCGTTTCCTCCATTATCCACACTAATTCCATTTCCGATGTCAGAATTTGCACCTCCGGCCGACTCTACCCATTGAAGCACACCACCACTGCTATACTTAGTAATAAAGACATCTTGTTGGCCTGCTGATGTTACACTTTGATTTCCGAAAGATGCGGTGTTATTGAAAAAACCTGTCACAAAAACATTTGCCGAACCGTCAATATCAATAGATAATCCTCGATCTGTTCCGCTGCCTCCAGCTTTTACTGCCCATTGATAAACACCGTTGTTGTTTATTTTGACAACAAATATGTCTGAAGCACCCGAAGAAACAAGGGTTGTATTACCAAATGTTGCTGTGCCTGTAAAATAACCTGTTGCGTAAGCATTTCCGCTTCCATCAACCACAACATCGTACGCTTCATCTACACCATTGCTACCGCCTTTCTGCATCCAGAATTGGGCACTCAAATTACCAGTGAATAAAAAGCAAACAATAAGGGAGAGGTTGCGTAAGGCTTTTTTCATAGGCAGTGTAGTGTAACGACAAACAAGGACAATCCTTAGACGAATATAATAGATTTATAGTTGTACTCTATAATACGTGTTAACATTTATGTTTGTTGGTTTACCTTGAAAGTGTATCAACGCACCTTTGTTAGTCTATGTAGCCATTGAGTTTGTAGGAGAAATATCCAACCCATTCATGGATCAAAATATTCCAACTCATAAAGTTTTCTGCTCTGGGAAGCAGAAGATGATCCAACGTAAAAATTCGTTCACCGGTTCTTGGTTCGCTAACATAGGGAATAATGTTGATGCCTTGATGTTCAAAACAGGCTTGGGCTCTTCGCATGTGATAAGCTGAAGTAATTAGAAGAACAGGTTCGTTTTTCCAGGATCTTTCTTTCAAAATTTCAGCAGTTTGAATTGCGTTTTCATAGGTGTTTCGTGATTCACTTTCAACAATGACTCTACCTTGATCGATGCCGATTTGCTGAAGATAAGCGGCAACATAAATACTTTCTTTTTGATCTGGGAAAAGCAAGTAACCAGAACCACCAGAAAGAATCAGATGCTCACAATAATCGCCTTGAACCATGCGTATGCCTTGCATAATGCGGTCTGAGCTTTTCCTGAACGTAATGCGGTCGTTATCGGGAGAGTAATAAGCGTATCCGCCTAAAACAACAGCAGCCTTGTATTGGTCAAGGTTTTGATCGGTGAGGATAGGGGGTTCCCATATCAGGTTTACTTCATGCAGAATAAAGCTATTTCCAAAAAAAAGAATAAATCCTAGTGACAGTTTAATGAAAAATTTTGATTTGCTTTTCCAAATAAAACTGATGATCAGGCATATCACGATCCACGACAACGGCATAAATAGGAAGCCTAAAATTTTAGAAAGGATGAAAAACATGTCTGACGGTTAAAATTAAGTCTAGACAAAGTAATACAAGATCAGCCCAAAAGAGCTTTTGAAGCAAGCATTTTTGCTTTTTCACATCGTCATATAAGGATTGACCTCCTCTCACGTTACATTTGTGGTTAATGCAACTGCCTAACACTATCATAATCGGTGCGCCAAAGAGCGGTTCTAGCTCGCTATATTGGTGGCTCTCTGCACACCCAGAAGTTTGTGCGTCCAAAACAAAAGAGACCCACTTTTTTGATGATGAGGTTTTACCAAGATTTAATGCGAAAGCCAATGTAATAGAGCATGATTTGGAAAAATATGCTGCATATTTTTCCCATTGCAGCCCGAAAGCTAAAGTGGTGATGGAGGCTACACCCATTTATCTCTACCAGAAAAATGCCTTAAATCACCTCGCAGAATTTAATCCCAAACCAAGAATTATTCTTGTGCTTCGCGAACCAAGCCAACGTGCACATTCTCAGTTTAGGTTTAATAAATACAGGCTGGGAAATGTGCCTTTTTCAAAACCTTACCAGGATTACCTTTCAGAAACCGCCAACACCAATAGTGATCCGATTGAACGGGGTAAATACATGCAATATATCGATAGATGGTTGGAGCATTTTGATAAAAATCACATCCATATTATCCAGCTCGAAAAGCTCCAAATGGAAAGGGTATCTGAAATGAAAAGGCTGGCGAGTTTTCTTTCTATCGATGACCGGTTTTATGACAGTTTTGATTTTATGAAAAGAAATGAGACCCGAAAAATGAAAAGCACCAAGCTACATCGACTTGGTTTAAAGGTTCAGCCGCTTGTTCCCAGAGTGCTGCAAGACCGTGTTTTAGTTCCACTATATCTAAAGTTGAACTCCACAGCTATGCCTGCTCTTACCAAAAGTGATTTAAAACAGATTGAAGAGATGAAATCGTTATTTAAACCGCATAATGAAAGTCTTGCAAGTCAGTTCCCTGAAATCGATTTGAGCTTGTGGAGATAGCAGAAGACAACGTTAAAAAGATCGTGGTATTGGGGCCTGCCCATCCCTTTCGTGGAGGAATTGCAGATACCAATGAAGCTATGGCCAGAGCATTTAAAAATCAAGGACATTCTGTTGATCTGATTACTTTTTCTGTTCAATATCCGTCTTTTCTCTTTCCCGGTAAATCACAGTTTAGCGATGAACCAGCTCCTAAAGAATTGAAAATTCATCGTTGGATGCATAGTATGAATCCTTTTTCATGGATTAAAACTGCGATCAAGATCAATAAAATGAAACCCGATGTGGTCATCATCCGCTATTGGCTGCCGTTGATGGCTCCGTGTCTTGGAACAATTGCCTGGCTTTTGAATGGAAGTGTTAAAGTTATTGGACTTACTGATAATGTAATACCGCATGAAAAACGTGCACTTGATAAGGCATTGACAAAATATTTCATGGCTCATTGTGATGCTTTCATGGCATTGTCAAAAGCAGTGGAGGATGACCTAAAATCATTAACCGATAAACCTACCAGTTATTTCCCCCATCCAATTAACGATCAACTTGGAACTCCCGTTGAAATTACGGAAGCAAAACTCCATTTGGGCTTAAAAGCTGAAGACACATTTTTATTGTTTTTTGGATTTATAAGAAGGTATAAAGGCCTTGACTTGTTATTAGAAGCGATGGCTGATGAACGAATAAAGGCTCTGGGCTTAAAGTTGATCATTGCGGGTGAAAGCTACGAGTCTATGGATTTATATTCACTGATCATTGATAAGCACAAACTGAACGATAATGTCATTCTCCAAAATAAGTTCATCCCAGCAAGTGAGGTGCCCTATTATTTTGGTGCAACAGATTTGGTCACTCAAACATATCGATCAGCTACGCAAAGCGGAATTACTCAAATGGCCTTGCACTTTGAGGTACCTGCATTGATCACAAAAGTTGGTGGGCTTAATGAGTTTATAGTCGAAGGACGCACAGGCTTGTTTTGTGAGCCTAATCCTGAATCGATAGCTAACGCAATTTTGGAATTTTTCGCCATGGATCATGAGCCATTCAAAAAGGCAATCAGAGAAGAGAAACAGCGCTTTTCCTGGAATGCGTTTGTCGATCACTTTTTAATTTCCTTCAACATTTAATTTTAAACTATGAAAGAGCTTGAAAACGCGCTTATTGAGTCCATTGAGATCAGAAAAGAGATACTAAGTGATTCCGGTTTCTACAAAGCATTTAACTTGATGCTAGAAACGGTGGTTAAGACATTTGGGAATAAGGGGAAGATTTTGTTGTGTGGCAACGGGGGAAGTGCGGCAGATGCTCAGCACATAGCAGCTGAATTAAGCGGTAGGTTCAAAAAAGATCGAGAGCCGTTGTTTGCCGAAGCGCTTCATGTGAACTCGAGCTACCTAACGGCCGTAGCCAATGATTATGGATATGAGGAAGTGTTTTCGCGGTTGACCAAGGCCATGGGTAGAAAAGGAGATGTTTTGATCGGGCTGTCAACTAGCGGAAACTCTAAAAATGTTCTCAGGGCTTTTCAAAAAGCAAAGGAGCAGGGGATGACAACGATCGCATTTACGGGTCAAAAGAAAGGTGAAATAACAACGTTGGCCGATATTTCATTTCAGGTGCCATCTTTAGATACAGCGCGAATTCAAGAAGTTCACATCACTATAGGTCATGCGCTCTGCGAGGCTATAGAAAACCGGCTTTTTAAATGAATAATTCATGGTTGAAAGAAATTGATGAGTCGTGGACGTTATTTCTCGATCGTGACGGGGTGATAAATCATAAGCTAGAAAACGACTATGTCAAGCATATCGATGAATTCAGGTTTTTACCAGGAGTGCTGGCAGCCCTTGAACTATTGGCCATAAATTTTAAGAGAATTGTGGTGGTCACCAATCAACAGGGCATCGGAAAGGGGCTTATGACAGAACAGGATCTTCTGAAAATTCACCAATATATGCTCAAGGAGGTGCTTGATAATGGCGGTAGGATTGATGGAGTTTATTATTGCCCTGGTTTAGCTGCTGATAATCCTCCATGCAGAAAGCCCAATACCGGTATGGCATTTGATGCAAGACGCGAATTTTCTGAAATTGAATTTGATCGTTCTTTGATGATCGGTGATTCTATCAGTGACATGCAGTTTGGAGAACGACTGGGAATGAAATGCGTTAGAATTGCTGCTTCAGATCCAGACTATTTATGTGTACCGAATTTACTCCACATAGCAAAGGAGATAACTTCTCCTTAATACAATAAACCGTGCGTATTGCCCATTAACTTTGCTAACATGAAAAAAGCTATAACCATTTTTGTTCTATTGTTTTCAGTTCATTTCCTTGTTGCACAAAATGAATCGATAAACCAATTAGACGCCAACGGGCAAAAAGATGGCGTTTGGGAGCAAAACTATCCAAATGATCAATTGAGGTACCGGGGTCAATTTGAACACGGACAGCCCGTAGGTACTTTTTTCTACTACACCGAGGATGGTAAAAAAAGCTCAGAGGTAACTCACCTCGATGACAAACGGGCAAAAGCGGTGTTTTTCCATCAAAACGGTACAATTATGGGTAAGGGGAATTATTTAAACAAAGAAAAACACGGTGAATGGCGGTTTTATGATAACCACACTATTTTGAGTTCCATAGATTCTTTTGATCAGGGTAAGCTTGTTGGAACAAGAAAAGTTTACCATTTAAATGGACAAGTTGCTTCTATTGTGCCTTATGTAATGGGTTTAAAAAACGGATCGTTTAAGGAGTTTGCGCCAAACGGGCAGGTGATCATTGAAGGAACGTATGCAGACAATACTTTTGATGGAGAATATAAACAGTACTACGATGATGGAACGCCTTATATAGAAGGGTTTTATAAGTCAGCAGTAAAAGATAGCTTGTGGATTTATTATCATGATGACGGGCGTGTCAAGCTTCAGGAGTTGTACGATACAGGGGAGTTGTTAAAAAGAAAAGTGGAAGAAGGGTTTAAGGAAAAGGAAATTGAAATGGACATTGAAGAGTCTGAAATTATTGACGAAGAGCAACTAAAAGAACAATTTCTCAGTAATCCTCCCCGATAGATTTTTATTTGATAAATAGTGGGTTTGAAAGGTTTCGCGCAGTTCACCAGGTTTTTGCCTTAGGGTAGCTGAGTCCCAAAATGATAGGTTCATTGTCACAAATTATAAACGTCAATCTTACATTGTCTTCTGGTGCAAACTCAAGGTGGATATTCCTGACATAACAAAACTTGATAATCCAAACAGAGTTAATTGCTGTTAGTCAGGCGATAATTACGACTTTTGTGGCTTCATTTAGTGATAAGTACATGAGCAAGAAAGGACGAATTCTAGTAGCGATGAGTGGTGGGATAGATAGCAGTGTAGCAGCCATGATGCTTCATGACGAAGGGTATGAAGTGGTTGGTGTTACTATGAAAACTTGGGATTATGATAGTTCCGGAGGCTCTCGAAAAACTACAGGCTGTTGCAGCTTGGATGACATTAATGATGCTCGTGCGCTTGCAGTTGAAAAAGGCTTTCATCATATGATTCTCGATATCAGAGCTGAGTTTGGGAGCCACATTATCGAGAATTTTGTTGAAGAATACCTTGCAGGCCGCACACCAAACCCTTGTATTCTATGCAATACGCATATAAAATGGGATGCGCTCCTCAAGCGAGCCGATCAGTTGGGTTGTGAATTTATCGCTACCGGACATTATGCAAACTCAAGGCAAGAGGAAAACGGAAGGTACGTGGTCTCAAAAGGCTTAGACGAGAAAAAGGATCAGAGTTATGTTTTGTGGGGGCTGTCTCAGGAAGCACTTGCAAGAACTAGGTTCCCACTTGGCAGTTTTACTAAACCTGAAATTCGTCAAATGGCAATTGATCAAGGATATGAGTCATTAGCGAAAAAAAATGAGAGTTATGAAATTTGTTTTGTTCCAGACAATGACTATCGTGGGTTTCTAAATCGAAAAGTGAATGGTTTGGAGGAGAAATTGAATGGTGGTAAGTTTATAGATCAGGATGGAAAAGTGATTGGAGAGCATAAAGGGTATCCTTATTACACCATTGGCCAGCGCAAGGGTTTGGGTATAGCGTTTGGGGAACCAATGTTTGTAACTAAAATTGATCCGGTGAAGAACGAAGTACACCTTGGAAGACAAGAAAACTTAATGGGGCATTCAATGTACGTGCGTGATGTGAATTTGCAGAAATTTGAATCCATAAATGACGGTCTGGAAGTTGTAACTAAAATTCGATACAAAGACAAAGGAGCACTCAGCCACTTATTCAATGAGTCTGACGGAAGGACAAGGGTTGATTTTTTACATCAGGTCAGTGCTATTGCCCCTGGGCAAAGTGCCGTATTTTATGATGGAAATGATGTGGTTGGAGGTGGCTTTATTTCTCGATCCACAGAAATTCCACTCTCTTTTAGCAAAGCATTGATCAATGGAGAAATGGTCTAAAATCAGTAGCTCAACATTGTGGTTTTTGATTCTTGGAACTTTAATGTCATGCGAAAAGCCCAAAGAACCAGAATCAATAGACTTTGGTTATGACTATTTACCCCTCGAAATTGGAAACTGGATCGAGTACGAAGTAGATTCAATTGTGTTTAATGAATTCACTAACAGCACCGATACCTTTAAGTTCAAGTTGCGAGAGTCCTGTGAACAAATTATTACTGATTTAGAGGGAAGGACAGTCTATCGCTTCGAACGAAGCAAAAGATCTTTAGATTCTAGTGATTATATATTTCAGTATTCCTACGTTGTGCTTATCGATGAATTGAGAGCTGAAAAAGTGGTTGATAATATAAAAACTACAATTTTGACTTTTCCACCCAATGAAGAGTCAGAATGGGATGCTAATGCTTTTAATGCTATGCCTGAGCATAGTTTTTATTTTAAAGATGTGGGGGACCCTTTTTTTGTGGATGAATTGCTTTTTAATGAAACATTGTTGGTTATTCAAGATGATGATACTACGAATTTTATATTTAAATCCTTTTCACAAGAGCGTTACGCCAAAGACGTAGGGTTGATCTTCAAAGAATACTTTGATATCGAGACTCAGTTGGAAATTGATTCAGGATTGCATTGGATACAAAAGCTTTCGGATTATAAACGATAATTTGAGTTCATTTCCTATTAAATATGACCATAAAATTGACTATATTTGTCAAGACATAAAATGAAAAGTACCTCACAAATATTACAATTAAGTCGTAAAAACCTTGGAATTAAGCTAAAGGAAGCTGCTGCGCTTTCGGGGATCGATCAAGCTTTAATCAGTAAGTATGAACATGGGAAGCGCCTTCCTTCTGATGCCCACTTAAAAAGCTTTGCTGATGCGTATAACATAGATTTTTCAACGCTTGAAGAATTGAAGCTGTCCGATAAAATCTATGAGATGCTCCGCTACAACCAGAATGCTTTGGAAGTGCTGCGTTTGGCAGAAAGCAGAATAGAATACCTCGTTGAAGAAACACGATTTGACGTTCCGAAATTGGATAAGGAATTGACCATTCAACTTGATAGAATAGATGCTCTGCAAAAACAATGGCAATCGGTTAAGCCGATGGCTCAACTTCAGCTTCAAAAAATGAAAGAGTACTTCAAGGTAAAATATACCTATGACAGCAATCAGATCGAAGGAAACACATTGACCTTGCAAGAAACGCACCTAGTCATAAATGAAGGCCTTACCATTGGTGGTAAATCCATGCGCGAGCACTTGGAAGCTATCAACCATGCTGATGCCGTTGAGTTTTTGGCAGAAGTTGTTTCAAATGAGGAACACTTAAATGAGCGCTTGTTATTAGAGTTGCATTCATTGATTTTAAAAGGAATTGATCGTAAATACGCTGGTTCTTATCGTGATGTTCCTGTCAGAATAAGTGGTAGTGCGCATCTTCCGCCTGAGCCTTATTTACTCTCTAAGCTCATGGAAGATTTTTTTAGTCATTATCGAAAAACCAAAAGAGTGCTTCATCCAGTGATATTAGCGGCTGAAGTGCATGAGCGCTTGGTCAGCATTCACCCATTTATTGATGGAAATGGACGTACAGCTAGGTTGTTGATGAATATGGTGTTATTGCAAAACGGCTACACAATTACCAGCCTGAAGGGAAGCAATGATGCGCGACTGAAGTATTATCGTGCTCTTGAATCTGTTCAAGTTAATAATGATTCAACGCCTTTCTTTAAGCTTATTGCTGATGAGGTAGAGGTTTCACTAAAAGAGCACTTGAGTTTTGCCTAACGGTTATTGGCTGCTCTTTTGCGACTCCAGGTCGAGCAGAAAGGCATAATCAAGCGCGATTTCTTTATAGACTTCGAATCTGCCTGATGCTCCGCTATGTCCGTAATCCATGTTGATATTAAACAATAGCATATTATCATCAGTTTTAAATTCCCGTAATTTAGCTACCCACTTTGCAGGCTCCCAATATTGCACTTGCGAATCATGCAGTCCTGTTGTTACGAGCAGGTGTGGGTAGTTTTTTGCTTCAATATTATCAATAGGAGAGTAAGACTTGATGTAATGATAGAACTCACTGTTTTTAGGATTTCCCCATTCATCGAATTCTCCAGTAGTAAGCGGTATAATTTCATCAAGCATGTTTGTCACTACATCAACAAATGGAACTGCTGCAATAACGCCATTCCAAAGTTCAGGAGCCATATTTATTACAGCTCCCATTAATAATCCACCAGCACTTCCACCCAAAGCATAAAGGTGATCAGAAGAAGTGTACTCCTTTTCGATCAAATGGTTGGCGCAGTCAATGAAATCATTAAATGTGTTTATTTTGTTAAGCATTTTACCGTTCTCATACCAAGTTCTGCCCATCATTTGGCTTCCCCGAATATGAGCTATACAGAAAACAAACCCACGGTCAAGTAAGCTGAGTCTTGAAGGACTAAAGGATGGATCGATTGTAATGCCATAAGAACCATAGCCATAGAGCAGGAGAGGGGTGTTTTTATTTGGTTTTGTGTCTTTGTGATATACCAAGGAAATTGGAATATTTACGCCATCTCGGGCAGTAACCCAAAGTCGTTCTGAAGTGTAGTTCTCTCGGTCAAAACCTCCTAAAACCTCTTGTTCCTTAAGCAGTAAACGCTCTTTGCTTTCCATATCAAACTCGAAGACTGAGGAAGGTGTGGTCATGCTTGTATAGACAAAGCGAAGTTTGGTTGTATTAAATTCAGGGTTGGAAGAAGTGCCTACCGAAAAAGCTTCCTCCTCAAACGGCACTTTATAATCCTGATTTTTATCCCAACTTATGACGCGTAATGCGTTTTGGGCATTTGATTTTTCGGATAACACAAGGTAATTCTTAAACACGTCTATGTCTTCTAATAACACGGTTTCTCTGTGAGGGATTATTTCCTTCCAATTTTCTTTTTCAGTTTTCTCTTCGTATGTTTTCATCAATTTGAAATTGACGGCATCATCTTTATTAGTTAGAATATAAAAGTGTTCATCCAAATGTGCCAGGCCATATTCAAGATCTCTTTCTCGAGCCTGAACCATTTTAAATGGCTCGTTTGAATTATCTGCGTCAACAATTTGGTATTCGTCTGATACCGTAGAACCACTGTGGATGTATAGCCACTTTTTTGATTTAAATTTTCCTACCGAAACATTAAATGTTTCATCTTTTTCATAAAATATTTCTTCGTCCTCTTGTTGATCCGTTCCAAGTTTATGCTTAAAAACCTTATATGCTCTTAATGTTACATCATCCCTCTTCGTATAAAAAAGAGTTTTATTATCATTTGCCCATGCAAAATTACCTGTGGTGTTTTCTATTCTATCTCTTAAGAATTCATCGCTATCAAGATTTTTAAATCGAATCGTGTAAATCCGCCTGCTCAATGTATCTTCTCCAAATGCCAGTATTTTATTGTTGGTACTGATTTTATTTCCGCTTACCTGATAATAACTGTGGTCTTTGGCAAGAGCATTTACATCCAACATTATTTGTTCTTTAGCCTTAAGTGATTCTTTTTTTCTGCAATAAATAGGATGCTCCTGTCCATTTTCATATCGCGTGAAATAATGAAATCCATCATAGAAAACCGGAACGGACTCATCGCGTTGCTTGATGCGTCCCTTTAACTCATTAAAAAGTTCTTTTTGAAGGTTTTGAGTGTGAGCTAACATGGACTTTGTGTAGGCGTTTTCTGATTCTAAGTGAGCTAAAATTTCGGGGTCTTTACGATCCATATCCCTCATCCAGTAATAGTTATCTATTCGTGTGTCGCCATGTTCGTTAATTTCAAATGGTACTTTTTTTGCCTTAGGAGCTTTGATCATATCTCTTTGTTTTTCGCCTTCTTGATGGTTGCTGCATCCAAATCCTATACTTAGAAACAGAACTGCTATTATTTGATTTTTCACGGAATGCAAATGTATGTTTCGCGGCTAGTTTGCATCAAGGAATAATGGTTTGTAAAACTGTGATTCAATTTCTTTTCTTTGAATAAAATAATTTGAAGAATGAAATTTTTTATCGATACAGCTAACCTTGATGAAATTAATCAAGCTTATGACTTGGGTGTTTTAGATGGAGTAACAACCAATCCAAGTTTAATGGCCAGGGAGGGAATAACCGGAAGCGCTAACATTGAAGCGCATTATCTGAAAGTTTGTGATATCGTTAATGGACCAGTAAGTGCGGAAGTTATTGCAACAGACTATGAAGGCATAATAAAAGAAGGCCGAGCCTTGGCAAATATCCATGAGAACATTGTGGTTAAAGTGCCCATGATCAAAGATGGGGTTAGAGCGCTAAAGTACTTTTCTTCTCAAGGCATCAAAACGAATTGTACACTTGTTTTTTCATCAGGACAAGCGTTGTTGGCGGCAAAAGCAGGAGCTAATTATGTGTCACCATTTTTGGGGAGACTGGATGATATTTCCACAGACGGATTAGGGTTGATTGAAGAAATGCGCTTGATATATGATAATTATGGTTTTGAAACAGAAATTTTAGCTGCTTCCATAAGGCATCCAATGCATATTGTAACCTGTGCTAAAATAGGAGCGGATGTGGCTACTTGCCCTTTAAAACCAATACTTCAACTGCTCAATCATCCACTTACAGACAGTGGTCTTGCACAGTTTTTGGCCGACTATGCGAAAGGTAATTCCTAATGTCACCTTCTGATAAGCTTCGGTTTATAGGTCCTGGTCTTCTTTATGCCGGTGCAGCTGTGGGTGTTTCACACCTGGTTCAGAGCACCAGGGCTGGTGCAGAATTTGGCTTTCAATTGGTTGGGGTTATTCTTCTGGTAAATATCTTAAAGTATCCGGTGTTTGAATCAGGTCCAAGGTATGCGGCAGCAACAGGTAAAACGCTTCTGGATGGATACCAACGGATTGGTAATTGGGCGGTTTGGGTGTATGCGGTTTTAAGCATCCTCACCATGTTCATAATTATGGCTGCTATCTCAATTGTAACGGCTGGTTTATTTGCTCAGCTCACCAACCTTTCTGTCGATGCGCAACTTCTTGCTGTGTTGTTATTGGCTCTTTCCGTACTTATATTAGGTTTTGGTCATTATTCTTCTTTGGATAGGGTCATGAAATGGATCATTATATTGTTGACGGTGTCAACGATGGTTGCTTTGTCATTAGCTTTTTCTAATCCTGCCCCTCAATCAGCGGAGTTTATGACCCATTTTGAATTCAATGATCGAGCGCATGTATTATTTCTGGTAGCTTTAATCGGTTGGATGCCTGCGCCAATTGATATTTCCATTTGGCACTCTGTTTGGTCAGTGTCTAAAAATAAAGAACAGAGAACACGAGCGTCTCTAAAACAGTCACTTATTGATTTTAAAATCGGCTACTGGGGAACCACTATACTCGCTCTTTGCTTTGTTGGATTAGGAGCAATGATTGTTTATGGAACGAAAGAAAGTCCGGCAAGTGGTAGCGTGGATTTTGCGGCACAACTCATTCATCTTTACACGGAAAACTTAGGGGGCTGGGCCTTTCCTTTTATTGCATTAGCAGCATTTACAACCATGTTTAGTACGTTATTGACTTGCTTGGATGCATTTCCAAGAACACTGAGAAAGAGCACCAAATTAATTTTACCAAAACTCAATAAGGGAGCTTATCACAAAGGATTGTTTTGGTTTTGGTTGATTTTGACAGTTATTGGTACTTCGGTCATCTTGCTTTTTCATCTAAAAAATATGCGAGCAATGGTTGATTTGGCAACTACGCTTTCTTTTATAACAGCGCCTGTTCTAGCTATTCTCAACTTCATAGCCATGAATGATTCCATTATCCACCAGTCCTTCAGGCAGCCATTGGCTTTGAAGAGATTCAATTTGATTTCTATTGCCCTTCTGAGTATTTTTAGCGTCTGGTTTTTACTTTACTAGATAAGACTCTGCTATCTTTAGCTCATTAATTATTTCGTTTGATATGAAAACCTTTCTTACCCTTTGCTTCTTTATTCCTCTTATGATCTTAGCTCAGCGAGTTGATTTTAGGATGGAAAAAATGATGATCTCAGAATCATGGACGGTAAATCCAAAAGATTTTAAGCATGATTTTAACCTGGAGATAGACAACCTTACACCCCCTGTACCTGGTGGTGATTTAACTCTTGAGCAGAAAAAGGCTTTGAAGGAAGAAGTGGAAAAACGTTTCCCCAGAAAGGAAGTTAGCAATGCTAATCGAGGAGGCAGATCAACCGATACACTTGCAGTTCTTTCTGAGTTTCCGGCTAACTTTTACTTTAACCAAAACCCAATGGCAGGCGGAACTCCCAATGATAATACCCTTGCTATATCAGATGGCGGAAACTTACTAACTTCTTGGAATAGTCAGCTTTGGGGTTATGATGTAGAAGCAGATACATATCTATTCTCTTTTCCAGTGAAACACCCGAGTTTTTTTCAGTTTTTGAGTCTTTATAATGATACTACTTATAACACCCCTTTTCCTTTCGATCCTAAATTGCTCTATGACCCAACACGTGATCGTTTTATTATGGTGTTCTTGGTTGGTGGAGCGCCTGCTGCGGGGCAGCAAGGTCGAGATCCTGAAACCAGCGCAACTATTGTTTGCTTTTCGAGCTCAAGCGATCCAAAAGAAACCTGGTATGCCTACCGTTTAGATGGTAATCCATTGAGCTACGATACATGGACAGATTATCCTCAGATTGCAATCAATGAGCACAGTTTTTACCTGACATTAAATCAGCTTTATCCTGATTCTGGATGGGTGGAAGGCTTTGCTGAAACAGTTTTATGGCAGATGGATTTGGATGCTGCTTTTGCTGGTGAAGGTGAGGTGCCAACTAAATTCTGGACAGGTTTTAAGCATGAAGGCAAAAATATTCGATACCTGCACCCAGTAAAGAATGGTCTGGGTCCTGAAGGTGATGAAATGTATTTTATCGCCAACCGACCTTTTACCGTAACCAACGACACATTTTTTATGGTTAAATTAGAGGGAAAGGCAGATGATTCATCGATGGAAATGGATATTCGACTACTGCCATCGTCATTAAAATATGGTCACCCTCCTTATGCATTGCAGTCTGGAGCTTCTCAAAAGTTTTGGACCAATGATGCCCGTGTTTTAGGCGCGGTTAAGATGGGAGATCAGATTCAGTTTACTGGAAACTCAATCGATACTTCTTCAGGAAAGGCAAGCATATATCATGGGCTCATTGATGATGTAAATGAACCAGCAGTAAATGGGATGGTCTTTTCAGGTTTAGATCGTGAATTGGGATTTCCAAACATTGCTTTTATGGGAATATCTGAAACTGATCGTGAAACAGTAATTTTTTGCAATCATACTGCATTTAATGTGCCTGCTGGAAATTCCGCGATTTATATTAATAACGATGGAGTCTATAGCGAATTGCAAACCATCAAGGAAGGTGAAACCTATGTTGATATGTTCAGCGGTGGTGGAGACAACCTGAATGAGCGATGGGGTGATTATTCTGGAATACAGAGAAAGTTTAATGCCACTAGCAGGGTTTGGGTATCTGGTTATTGGGGGTTTGGAAATCAACGTGCCGGAACATGGATAAGTGAATTAGCTGGACCAAAGGATTGGCCAGTCGCTATAGATAAAATTGAAAACCCAAAGATGCACTTGTTTCCAAATCCAAGTTTAGATTATATTCAGCTTGAATTTGATGCCATAAATACCTTCAAAGCAAAAATAGATTTGATGGATATTCAGGGCAGGTTAGTCAGTGTTTTAGGGACGCGCAATATTCAGCAGGGAGTGAATGTCATTTCATTCAACACATCTTCCTTAAAACCGGGTGTTTACCTCCTGAGGATTCATGAAGGCGATAATGTTCGGTATCAAGAAAAATTCATCAAGGATTAAGGGCTTCCACAGGCGTTAAGTTTATTGATTTTAGGTCAATAGCTTCCTTAAGCTATGTACCTTTGCCGTCCTTATGATCAGTCTAAATAATGTTTCCGTCTCCTTCTCAGGAATTAATCTTTTTCGTGAAATTTCATTGGTGATCAATGAGCGTGACCGCATAGGATTGGTTGGGAAAAATGGTGTTGGAAAAAGTACCTTACTCAAAATAATTCTTGGTTTTCAGGAAGCGGATAGCGGTCAGGTCGTAATTCCTGATGGAAAGAAAGTTGGCTACCTTCCGCAGGAAATGGTTTTTGAAGGCAAGGAAACGATTTGGACAGAAACATTGAAAGCTTTTGGTGAACTCAATGAATTAAAAGAGCGAGATAAGGAGATTCAGCTAGAACTCACAGAGCGGATGGACTATGAGTCAGATTCATATCAAAAGATCATCGATGAATTAGGTTCTATACATATGAGGTTAGAACTGATTGATGATGGAAAGACCGATCAAAAAACCGAGCAGATTTTATTGGGTCTTGGTTTCACAAGAGAAGACTTCAGTAGGCCTATCAGTGAGTTTAGCGGTGGCTGGCAAATGCGTGTGGAGTTGGCTAAGCTCATACTCATGCAGCCTGATTTATTGTTGTTAGATGAGCCAACAAATCACCTTGATATCGACTCCATTTTATGGTTAGAAAATTTTTTTCAAGAGTATCCGGGGGCGTTGATGATGATTTCCCATGATCGCATGTTTCTCGATAACATTACCAATCGGACGGTTGAAATTGTAAATGGAAAGACATATGACTATAATGTACCGTATTCCCAATTTTTTGAATTGCGAAAGGAGCGCATTGAGCAACAAAAAGCGGCTTATGACAATCAACAGAAGTATATTGCCCAGCAAGAACGCTTTATCGAGCGATTCAAGGCAAAAGCGACCAAGGCTACCCAGGCAAAAAGCAAGCAAAAGCAACTAGATAAGTTAGACCGTATTGATATTGATGACACGGATGAATCTCGCATCCGATTTCGGTTTCCTAAAGCACCCAGATCAGGAGATGTGGTAGTTAAATCTCGTGATGCCAAGAAAAGCTACGGTGACCATGTTGTTTTTTCAAATGTTGATTTTGATATTTTTCGTGGTGAGCGGGTTGCATTTGTGGGTAGAAATGGTCAAGGCAAATCAACGATGGTTAAGCTCATCGTTGGTGAAGAAACAGGTGAAGGAGTATTAGAAATTGGTCACAACGTAGAAATAGGTTACTATGCTCAAATTCAAGAGAAAACGCTGGATCAGGAAGCACGGCTGGAGTCTATAATCGAAAACGAAGCCACAGGTGATGACGCGAAGATCAGTCGGGTAAGATCGCTTTTGGGTGCATTTCTCTTTGGTCCTGATGATTACGACAAAAAAGTAAAAGTGCTCTCGGGGGGCGAAAAGTCTAGGTTGGCACTCGCCAAGCTTTTGTTGAAGCAATGTAATTTATTAATTCTTGATGAGCCTACCAATCACTTGGATATGAGCGCTAAGGAAACCTTGAAGCAGGCGTTGTTAGATTATAACGGGACATTGATCGTAGTGAGTCACGATCGTGAGTTTTTGCAAGGTCTTACTGATCGGACATTTGAATTCACAGAAGGTAAAGTGAGAGAACATATCGGAACGATTGATGATTTTCTAGCTAATTATCAAATCAAAAGCTTCCGTGAGTTTGAGGGTGCGAAGACGAAACCGGCAAAATCCAACTCAAGTGAGCAGTCGAAGGAACAAAAAAGTGATAGAAGAGCAAATGAGTTTTCAAACAATGAGCGAAGAGCGAAGGAAAAGGATTGGAAAAAATTGAAGAACGCGCTCACAAATCTAGAAACCAAAATTGAGGAGAAAGAAACAGAAATTGCAAATCTAGAGACCGCTATGGCTGATCCTGAAAAAGCCAACCAAAACCAGGATATGTTTTACACGCATGCTGAACTGCAGCGACAACTTGATGAATATTTGCACAGGTGGGAAACTACCGGGGAGGAGCTAAATGCATTGACGCAGTTATTAGACCGTTAATTGTTTATTAATAGTTACTTTCATCAGGCGACCATTTTGGTTTTTGTACGTCTTTTGCATGATGGTTCGAGCTTTTGCTATTCTATGTTTTGTTTTAGTTGCTTTTCAATCGTTAGCACAAACGTCTGCTGATTGGTGGTATTTTGGCTCTTATGCCGGGATGCACTTTGAGTCAACCGGTCCAGTTGGTGTCACGGATGGCCAGTTGAGCACTTATGAGGGTTGCGCCTCCATTTCAGATAACAATGGTAATCTATTGTTTTACACGGATGGTGATAGTGTGTGGAATGCAAGCCATGTTGCTATGCCCAATGGTTTTGACCTGTTAGGAAATTCATCGTCCACACAATCTGCTATTATTATTCCTGTCCCAAACAATTCAGATCAATATTATATTGTAACAGTTGGAGTTAGTCCCGCTATAGGTCTAAACTATTCGGTTGTGGATATGTCATTGGCCGCAGGTTTGGGGGATGTGGTAAGTACTCAAAAGAACATTTTTATCAGATCGGGTATAAGAGAAAAAGCCGTTGCTGTTAAGAAGGGGGCAAGCAATAATTACTGGCTTGTTACTCAAGTATACAACACAGACTCGCTTTTAGCATTTGAAGTTGGTCCGACAGGAATAAACACCACTCCTCAAGTGAGTATTTTGAGTTATGAAACCACGAATGTTTCCGGCTACCTAAAAGCAAATATTAATGGAAATTTACTTGCAAGTGGCCACGAGAGTTCTGCGCTTGGGATTCAATTGATGGAGTTTGATAATGTTGCCGGTGTGGTAACCAATGATATAATTTTCACCACAGGGCAATCTTGTTATGCTGTGGAGTTTTCTCCAAATAGTGAGTTTCTCTATACAGCTCCTCGAAGCGGTAGCGGCACATTGTATCAGTATAATATTTCTTCTTTTGACAGTGTTCTTATTGAGGCTTCTCAGGAATTAATTGCCAGTGGCACGGGAACTGGGGCGCTTCAATTAGGACCGAACTTAAAAATCTACATGGCACGAACGGGAGGAGTGACAAACGGCTATCTCGCTTGTATTCAAGAACCAAATAATCAGGGTGTTAATTGTAATTTTTTAGATTCTGCCGTTTACCTTGAAGGTAGAACCTCAACGCAGGGATTGCCACCTTTTATCGCCTCTTTGGTAGCGGCTAACTTTGATGCCAATAACGCCTGCCTAGGTGATTCCATTTTTTTCTCATCTGATTCTACGGCTTACGACAGTGTTTTTTGGAATTTTGGAGACCCGGGAAGTGGGGTTAATAACACATCCACATTGTTTAATCCATCGCATTTTTATGGTGATACGGGAGAGTATTCTGTTACGCTGATAGCGCAAATTGATACAGTTTATGATACCACTTCGAATACAGTTTATATCTATCCTCGCCAAACTTTGGATTTAGGGCCAGACACAAGTCTTTGTAATCCAGAAGTTTTGAGGTTAGATGTTAAAGAACAATTCAGTACTTATTTATGGAGTGACAGCACCACGGCTGATAGCTTTATTGTCGATAAGGATGCGACCATTTGGGTAACACTTTTTGGGGTTTGTGACACGTTAAATGATACCATAACGGTTCGGTTTAATGATTCTGTTTTTATAGATATCGGTTCCGATACATCTTTTTGCGAGGGAAATACGCTTGTAGTTGATGCAGACATTAACGTTGAAACCGATTTGGAATGGAATACAGGTTTGCAAAATTCAGACTCTATTTTGATAGATAAAACCGGTATGTATCGATTAACAGCCAGCAATGCCTGTGGTGTTTTTGAAGACAGCATTTTTGTAACGGTGATACCCATTCCTCCGGCAGACTCGGGGTTACTTCCGCCAGATACGGTAAATTGCTTTGATAGTCAGATTGTTTTAGAACGTCCCGTGAATGACTCGATCACTTATTTGTGGAGTGACAGCTCATCGGTGAAGAGGTATGAGGTGGACACCACCGAAACCGTTTGGCTCATCGCTTTTAACGAATGTGGATTTTCTTCGGATACCATGGAGATTGTTTTCAACGGAGAGATTAAAACCGAACTGGGTGAGGACACGGTGATTTGTGATGAAGATAGTATTCAGATCTACGGAACAGATTCCCTTGCCATCTATACTTGGAATACAGGAGATACCACCGATACGATTTGGACAATTCCCGGTGTTGATGAAAACTATATTGTAACCATTAAACTGGGGCAGTGCGAAAAGGTAGAGTCAAAAAGGGTGCTTTCTAATGTCCTTTATTGCCCTCCAATCGATTGTTCTCTGGAATACGGAAATGTATTTACTCCAAATGGAGACGGGGTGAATGATCGGTTTACCATTTCTTCAGATTGTGACATATTTAGATTTGATATGTACATCTATAATCGCTGGGGACAATTGGTGAATTATTCGCAAAACGTATCGTTTGGTTGGGATGGATACGTAAATGGTGAACTCGCAGCAGAAGGAACTTATTATTTCATCGTTGAATATAAGGACTTCGTAGTAGTAGATGCTGACCGTAGGCGAACTCAAGGTAGTTTTGAGCTGATCAGGTAGTATCTTCGTTTTTGTGAAAAAGCTATTGATTGGTTTTCTTTTTATTTCTAACCTAACAATCGCTCAATCCAGTGCTGATTGGTGGTTTTTTGGTGATAAAGCTGGGTTGAACTTTACCGCAATCGGACCTGTTCCCAGCACAGAAGGAGTGCTCAAAAGTGTAGAAGGTTGCGCGACTATTTCTGATGAATTCGGTTCGTTATTGTTCTACACAAGAGGAGATACCGTTTGGGACTCAACGCATAGTGTTATGCAGAATGGAACGGGTTTAATTGCTAACGGAATAGCTGGAGACGGATCAATGAATTCCTTTATTGTTCCAAGGCCAGGAAATCCTTTTGAGTTTTATTTATTCACCATTCGGAGTTTTTATGGAGGATTGTATTATTCGAAAATTGACATGACCTTAAATGGCGGGTTAGGTGCTGTGGATCCAATCGAGAAAAACATTCCGCTTATTGATACCACCATGGAAATGATGACCTGTTTGCGCAA
>JBBDRU010000216.1:0-5050 GCA_040905305.1 Salibacteraceae bacterium
TGGGATCCATGGTACTTGGTATAGTATAGGAAAATGCATTTTCAAGTCGATAAACCTCTTTTACTGAAGTTGGTGAGCTGATGTCAATAGCGACCAAATCGATGTAGCTGTCAACGTATAAAAGGTTGTCCTTCACTGCTATGTCAACATTTCCTGGAATATTTATGAACGCAACATGTGTTGGTGTCGAGGGATTTGAGTTGTCATAAATATGTACACCAGTCTCATAATCGTTTATGAGAATGTAATTGTTGTAAAGAAAAATCTTACCCGGCTTTTCCAGGTTTCGGTCGTTGTCGTTTTCAATCGCATTTCTATGTTCTTCATAACTAGTATAAACGGGATCGTTTGCCACGTAATACGAGCTTTGTTCAAACTTTTGACAGGAAGATAAGACGACTACACCCAAAATTATGGATGCCAGAATGGTGAGGTTTGTTTTCATAACACTATTGGTTTTAAGTATGCCAGACGTAAAATTAGTTACATATGTCAGTAAATCAATGAACGGTGAATAAAATATTTTCGTCTTTTTTACATCATTTTTTCTTTTATCAAAAGTTTTTAATTGATGTTTATTGGCCTGAGCTTAAAATTATTCCGATCAAAACCACTTTCCGCTTAAACTTTCGTTTGTTTATTTCTCAAGGCTGTTATCTTTGCGCGCTTTATAAACAAAGGGTATTATTGCCTTTTAAGTTATTCAAAATCAATTATTAAATGGAAAATTTGATTTACGTGTTGCCAGTATTGGGTGTAGTTGCACTCATTTTCGTGGCTTGGAAAAGTGCCTGGGTTAGCAGGCAAGAGGTTGGAACGGAGAAAATGGCCAAGATTGCCGAAAACATCTCCGTTGGTGCTATGGCTTTCTTAAAAGCCGAATACAAGGTGCTCTCCATATTTGTAGTCTGTGTGGCCGTATTGCTCGCTTTCAAAGGAGCCAATGAGGCTAACTCAAGTTGGATGGTTGCTCTTTCGTTTATTGTTGGTGCGGTGTGTTCTGGCCTTGCTGGTTATCTCGGTATGCGTGTGGCAACTAAAGCTAACGTAAGAACTACACAAGCCGCCCGTACTTCCCTTGGAAAAGCGTTAGAAGTGGCCTTTGGTGGCGGCTCGGTCATGGGAATGGGTGTGGTAGGTCTGGGTGTTTTAGGCCTGAGTGTATTGTTCTTGGTTTATGCACAAATGTGGGGTCTGAGCGGAACACTTGCTGGTGATGCAACTGATGCCGTTAAGAACAATGCCGTTGCTTTAGTATTGAACGTACTGGCTGGTTTTTCGTTAGGTGCTTCTTCCATCGCGCTTTTCGCGAGAGTTGGTGGAGGTATTTACACCAAAGCTGCTGATGTGGGTGCCGACCTTGTTGGTAAAGTTGAAGCCGGAATTCCTGAAGATCATCCATTAAACCCTGCAACAATTGCTGATAATGTTGGAGACAACGTTGGAGATGTTGCTGGTATGGGTGCTGACCTTTTTGAGTCTTATGTTGGTTCCATTATCGGTACCATGGTTTTAGGTGCCATTTTCGTAACCGGCTTCCTCGAACAGGGTGAAGCATGGTCTGGACTGGGAGCCGTTGTGCTTCCTATGTCATTGGCAGCAGTAGGGATTTTGGTTTCTATTTTCGGCACCTTCTTTGTGAAAGTAAAAGATGGCGGCAACCCACATACCGCATTAAATATTGGTGAGTTTGGATCTGCCATTATCATGGTGATTCTTTCTTATTTCCTTATTCACTATTTCCTCCCTGAAAGCTGGAGTGTTAAAGGATCAGATTTTATCTACACTGCAAACGGAGTGTTCTTTGCCACCTTGGCAGGTTTGATTGCAGGCTTGGGTATTGGTAAAGTCACAGAATATTACACCGGTACGGGCACACCTCCGGTAAAATCCATAGTGCGTCAATCGCTTACCGGCTCTGCAACAAACATTATTGCAGGTTTAGGTGTGGGCATGATGAGTACAGCAATTCCTGTTTTGCTCATCGCAGCAGCAATTTTAGTAGCATTTCACTTTGCGGGTCTTTATGGTATTGCCATTGCGGCCGTTGGTATGCTTGCTAATACCGGAATTCAGTTGGCAGTTGATGCATACGGCCCTATTTCGGATAACGCAGGAGGAATTGCCGAAATGGCTGAGCTTCCCAAAGAGGTTCGTCAACGCACAGATAAGTTAGACGCTGTAGGGAATACCACTGCTGCCATCGGTAAAGGTTTTGCCATCGGTTCTGCTGCACTCACGGCTTTAGCGCTCTTTGCAGCTTTTATGCAACAGGCGAATGTAACATCAATCAACATAGCCGATCCTACGGTAATGGCGGGCTTGCTGGTTGGTGCCATGTTGCCATTTGTGTTTTCTGCATTGAGTATGAATGCTGTTGGACGTGCGGCAATGTCCATGATCGAAGAGGTAAGACGCCAATTCAAGGATATACCCGCTCTAAGAGCAGCCCTTGACGTGATGAATAAAAATGAGGGTAAAGAACAAAAAGACTGGAGCCCCGAAGATCAGAAGGTTTTTGAAGCTGCCGATGGCGTTGCAGAATACGACAAGTGTGTTGAAATTTCAACCAAAGCTTCCATTAAAGAAATGGTGGTTCCCGGCTTGCTTGCCGTTGTTGTTCCTGTTTTAGTCGGATTTATCGGTGGTCCGGAAATGCTGGGTGGTTTGCTCGCAGGAGTTACCTCAGCAGGAGTTTTGATGGCTATTTTTCAATCCAATGCCGGTGGAGCATGGGATAATGCAAAAAAAATGTTTGAAGAAGGCGTTGAGATCAATGGTGAAATGTATTACAAAGGTTCTGAACCACACAAAGCCACTGTTGTTGGCGACACAGTTGGCGATCCATTCAAAGACACTTCAGGCCCATCGCTAAACATTTTGTTGAAACTGATGTCTGTAGTAGCGTTGGTTATCGCCCCATCCATCGCCCTTGAAAAGGTCATGGTAGAAGACGATGGTCAGGCAAACAAAATTAACGCAGAAGCGGAGCAAGTAATAGGTGCCGTTGATGCAGAAGATAATGCTGAGTTTAAAACGCAGTAAACGAATCTCGATCACTACTTTGAAAGAACCCCGGTAAAAAAGTTTATCGGGGTTTTTTATTTTCTTTTTTTTGCGGCTAAGCGGGCTTTTCGCTTCTATCTTTTTACAGTGTTTTAAGGCTCAGATGTGCAAGGCTTGAGCTTCCTTTGGTCGCTATGCCTGGCGCACTTCGCGCTAAAAAAACAATAGTAAAAAGGATATTCGCTGCAATCCCTGCCGCGCCCTAATCCTCAAAAAAAAACAGTGCTTTTTCAATAGCCTGACCGCTAAATCAAAAACATAGTCAATCTTTGGAGTGCTATGAGTAATACAACGCAAATCAAATGTCCAAATTGCAGCACTGCAATCGATGTGCAAGATATCTTAGCCCATCAACTGGAAGAAGAGATCAAACAGAAATATCAGTCGCAGCTTAATGCCGAACAAAAACGTTTTGAGGAAGAAGCTCAGAAGCTACAGCAGGCAAAACTTGAGTTCGATCAAAAACGCAAGCAGCAGAATGAGCTTTTTCAAGACCGATTGGAAAAGCAACTAAAAGAAGATCGCAAATCCATTGAAGAAAGGCTAAAAGCCAAACTCACCGAAGAACAGGCAGAGCAATTTCTTGCATTGCAAAAAGAGCTTAATGAAAAGTCAGAACAGGTCAAAGAACTCAATCGTTCACGAGCGATGATTGAAACGCTGAAACGCGAAAAATCTGAATTAAAAGAAGCAGCAGAAGCTGAAGCTCAAAAGAAACTTAATGAGATGCTCTTAGCTGAAAAGGACAAAATTCGCAAAGCCGAAGAAGAAAAAACAGAGCTTCGTTTTCGGGAGTTGCAAAAGCAGTTGGAAGACCAGAAAAAGCTTACCGAAGAAATGAAACGTAAACAGGAGCAAGGAAGCATGCAAATGCAAGGGGAGGTTCAGGAACTTGCAATTGAAGAATGGTTGATGACTCAGTTTCCGTTAGACACTATTGATGAGGTAAAAAAAGGAGCTCGTGGAGGAGATTGCATACAGATTGTCAACACACGAACACGGCAGAATTGCGGAAAGATTTATTACGAAAGTAAACGCACCAAAGACTTTCAGCCTGGGTGGATAGAAAAGTTCAAAGCTGACATGCGTGAAAAAGGAGCAGACGTAGGGGTGCTGGTATCAGAGGCCATGCCATCAGACTTCGAGCGTTTAGGGATTAAAGATGGCGTTTGGATATGCAGTTATGAAGAATTCAAAGGGCTTTGCTCTGTGCTTAGGGAATCGGTTATTCAGTTGAGCAGTGCGATAAGCTCGCAAGAAAACAAAGGCGATAAAATGCACATGCTCTATGACTACCTCACCAGTACCACATTTCGCATGCAGGTTGAAGCCATTGTAGAAGGCTTCTCATCTATGAAACAGGCTCTCGAGAGCGAAAAGCGATCGATGCAACGTATTTGGAAAGAGCGGGAAAAACAGATTGATAAAGTGATCACAAATACCATAGATATGTATGGTTCCATAAAAGGCATTGCAGGGAATGCTGTGCAGACCGTAAAGGCGCTGGAACTGGATTCCGATAGCGAAGGTCAAGAGCTGCTAGATGATTAGTTGAGGCTGCTCATGTCCTGCTCGGTCTATGGAAAAACGCTTACTTTTCTTTCCTTCATGCCCTGCTCAGCATGGCGCTGGCATTAAGTCAAGAATCAAACACTTTTCAAATTACAATAAAATGCAGGTGTCTTCCTGAGCTTCCGCGCCAAGCGGAAAGGTCGAAGGGGGCACCAGGTTAAAGATTAAACAACTTCAATCTGCGATCACTCAAACCCGATAGCTATCTGGTGACAGGATGGTTTTTTTTCTTCGCTCTCGCACTAACACCCACTCTGTCTCTGCTAGCCCGCGTTACGCTTCGACCGCGCTTCGCTGCTCAGCATAACGCTGACATTTAGTTATGGGTCAAACACTTTTCAAATCACAATAAAACGTAGCGTCAGTCTGAGGTCGCTGACGAAGGAAGCGAGTCTCGAAGACAAAGCGGGTT
>JBBDRU010000217.1:0-19687 GCA_040905305.1 Salibacteraceae bacterium
GTCTTTTATCTTTTCTTTAAAATCTGATGCTCAAATTTATGGTCGAACTCAGGTTAATAAGCATTTAACACTGGTATCGCTCTCTCTACTTGATCAACAGCAAAGCTTGATTGCTCGAAGCGCTCTTTACTTCTATTCGCTCACGATCAACTCCCCAATCTACAAGGTTGTTTATGACCGGATCTAATTCTTCCCTATCTATGGTTCTCAATTTAACTTTTTCGCTGTCTTTGTTGAGCTCTACATACAGTCTGATTACAACTTGATAGTCATCATTTACTTCTTTAACAATACGTGACAAAGAGAGGTAATCAGAATGGCGCAAATGATTGAGATCAAATTCATGGTAAGCACGTTTTTGACTTCCAACATCATCACCCATCAACATGTATTTGGGAATTCGAGGCAACCTCAACCTTGAATCAGCTTCAAATGCTTGCGTAAGAAGAACGTCCTGAGACGGTAGCACTTTAAAGGCGAAAACAAATTTATTGGTTCGATTCACCAAGACATTTTTATTATTCCCGGTCAAATAAATTTCATAGATATCAGACAAGCCATCTCCCTCCACCGAAATAAAATAGTTTTTATCGTTTAAAAAACCATCGAACTCAAACTCACCATCTTCATTGACCGTGGTTTTCTGAACAATGTTTTCGTCCTCATCCAACAACCTTAATGTAATTCCCTTTTTGGGAAGTTCATTGTAACTAAACTTACCTTTAAGCACCGCATCACCTTCATTTACTACAAGACCTTGCTCTGTTTGATCACGCAAGGAATATAAAGAGATGGGCTCACTTCTCGAAAGCTTTTTGAACGCGAAAATGCCATTGCGTTCATCGTTGATATAAAAAAGAATATCATCTGGATTTCTGGCCAGATATATCTCACTGTTCTTCAGTTTGCTTGATTGATCCTCTGTTAGTTTTAACTTATAATCACCCTCGATCAAGTCATTGGTAAATAAAAATCGCCCCGTGCTATCCGTTCTGACTTTGCCAAGCAAGTTGTCCTTCTCGTCCATCAATAAGATTTCGGTATCCATCATCGGTAGCGCTCCCACTTTTAAAAACCCTTCCAAATCTCCAGTATGCACAAAAGGCATGTAGCCATAATCTTCGTAAAACTTTTGAGGCATACCAAAATCAGTCTCATCCATAAGACTTAAACCTATATCTGGATTGTTGATGAGTGAAGAAAACTCAAACAAATGCTTATCGGTTTTTGAAACCACGATATCTTCCTCAGGATTATCATTGGTTAAGTACACTTCATACACATCAACCAAGCCGGTCATTGACTTATCAATACTTAAAAAATAACTTTTTTCAGTAGCATCGGTTGAAAAAGAGAAATAGCCGTTCTCATCTGTTTCAATGGTTTTAATGACGTTCTCATTCTCATCTATAATTTTGAGTGGAACCCGATGATCTAACGTTCCAAAACTGGAAACTTTACCGCTAATGGTAGTTGGTTTGTCCACTACTCTTCCGCTGGAAGCCATCAATTCAAAATCTTCCACACCATCTGTTTGCGGTCCTGACAAAACCTTGAATCCAAAAATGCCCAATTCATCTTCATTCATGAATACCATTTTGTCACCAAGGTCATTGGTGAGAAAAATCTCAGCTCCCTTTAAATCATTTCTCAGCTTATCATCCAGTGCAAGTTTATAATTCTTGTCAGGCAAAAAAGATTGAAGGTTAAAAAAGCCATCTTCATCTGTCTCAATTGATTGCACAACCTGATCATCCTCATCTATCAAATTCAACTTTACATTCATAGCTGGAAGCTCCTTCATGCGAATGAATCCACTAGCCGATTTATGCGGTGAAAAGGACGCTTCAGGTTGCGCCTGATCGTATGATATTCGATACATCAACCCAGAAGGTCGGTCTTTGTCTGAAAAATAGTATGCCTCATTCATGGCCTCGTTTAATGTGAAATAGGCTTCAAAACCAGAAGTATTAATGTTTGGACCAAGGTTTAGTGGTTTAGACCAATTTTGCCATGTATCATCAAGACGGGTAGAAACATAAATATCTCCACTTCCGAGACCTTTGTGACCTTCACTCGAAAAATAAAGGTGACGACCATCATTTGCCAGGTATGGTGACATTTCAAAACCTGAAGTATTAATTCTGGCTCCGAGGTGAACAGGTTCGCTCCACCGGCCATCTACTTTATGACAAACATATAGGTCTTCTTTTCCGAATGAATATACTCCTTTCATACTGATGATGATGTGCGACTCATCAGCGCTTACAAAAAAACCGAAAAACGACCCCTTCATGATCAGGTTGGGCAATTTTATGGGCTCGTCTTTATTGTAATCATCTCCCTGTTTTTTGTACGCGGATATTTCGCTCAAATCACTTTCATTTCCACGGCTATAGTGAAGAACATAGAGTTTTGTGTTTTCTGATTGACCGATGATCAAGTCTTGCAAGTCAGAGTTGATAGAAGAAAGGTGGTTTTTTGGTTGACTCCATTTACCATCTCTAAAATAAGAAACCCAAACATCCTGATCTCCTTCTCCAGCCGTGTTTTCAGGGTGCTCTGTACGCGAGAAATAAAGTGTATTTCCATCTTTGCTGCTAAGCGCATTGAAGCCAACGGATGAATCATTGATCGCTTCGAAAGGAATAGCAGCCTGTACAAAATCTCGAGTTTGAAACTGCGCAACAACATGAGTTTGAATGCCGCAAAAAATAAGATATAGAATTGTTTTTTTATTCAAAGTCATTGCGTAACGTCCGCGAACATGCAACAAATGTAAGTTTTCATCAGCCGTTGAGCTATGCAATTTTTCAACATGAAGAAAGCCCCTAAAAAGAGGCTTTCTTACTGGCGTTTACCTATCAATCTATCATCAAAGAATGAAAGTTATTACGAATTACTACAATTGGTTTTAAACTAAAAACCATCCGTGATAAAGTGGCGTTTCTCAAATAGATTACGGTTATGTTTAATTAAAAATCTACCCTTCCCTTGTTTTTAGAAGATTGCTGTGATGGTGAGTCCCCCTTTTCTTTTTGATTTTTTGCGGCATATTCCTTGGCATCTTTCAGTGGGATTTTATTTCCATAATTGAATGCCACTACGAAAGCATCATTTATACCTACCGTTTTTAACTCTTCACGATATGCTGCTGCTTTCTCATATTGATCATAACTACCAACGGTAAGTACTGTCAAATCGTTTTGTTGATTCTCTTTAATACCATCAACCTGAAGATATTTTTCAGCGACTGCCCCAGGAACAATAGACCTAAAAGCACCCACTTGCACCCTGAAATCAACTTTACCCTGAATATGCCAGTGAATATTCTCACCTCCGACTCCCATCACTTCTTGCTCATATTTTGGCAGATTGACATCCACAATGAATGCATCTTCATAACCCCTTTCACGAATTTTCGCCAATAAAGACTCGGCCTGTTTGCGGTAGCTAAACCGACCAATTACGTATCGGAAAATGCCGTTTTCATCAACATAAACTTCTACATTTTTGAGGTTTTCCAGCTCACGCACCGGCTTTAAATCGATCAATGCAGCCACTTGCACTCCATAAAGTGAAGTCATTTTGGTATAATCTACTTTTCGCGTCCTCAACTCTTCCCAATTATCAAATGGCACCAACCGCTCTTTAATCTCCGGCTCAATACCACCTGACTTAGCTGATGCTTCCGCATCGGCTGCCATCTTATCAGACTCTGATTCTACATTTGTGGTCTCACTTTTTTCTTGACGCTTATCATCACCCAGGCGCGGTGTGGTTGAAGCTAACTCATCTGCAGGGGCATCTTTTTCTTCGTTTTTCCTCAAGTTACATTCCCTCACCCACTTTTGTCCATCCACCAAATAATACTCATCGTTGTAGGTGTAAACCTGATAAAATTTGTTGAGCGAACGAAGCGCTTCTTCACATTGTCCGTTTTTTGAATAGGCAATCGTTAAATAATAATATACATATTCGGGCGCTCTGCGCTCCAACGATGATCCTGATTCATACTCGCGTGTGTAGATGCTTGACGCTGTTTCTAAGAGTTCAACACTCTTTGCGATTTCCATATCCTCTTTAACATAACACAAACCCAGTAGATAATTGAGGTTTGCATTTGCAGGATCCTTTGCCCAAAGTCGCTCCAAAATTGGGATAGCCTGAGTTAATTTGTGATTGGCCAAATGCAGTTTGGCCTGATTAAAACTGGTGGCCTCATTTTGAGCTGAAAGCTGAAAAGCGAAAAGCAAACTGAGTAAAATCGTGGTAACTTGTTTCATGAGGTTCAATGGGTTTTGTATCAAACTTACCTCGATTAAATTCAACAATAAAGTAATAAAGGAATAGTTTTCGACACGCTTATGTAGATTCAGCCATTACTTGAAAATCTACGATCAAAGCCCTGTGATCAGAAAAACTAAAGGTTTTGACTGTACGGCTGAGAACACGAATATTATCTGAATGAAAAACATGATCCAGTCGAGCCAGTACGAACCGATGTGTTGGCAAGAGGCAACCTCTGTAAGCATCTGCATATCGATCCGTAAATCGCTGATAATTAAAACTTCCTGCGGGGAAGTTAAAATCACCAAGAATCAAGTCATTCGGTAAATCCAGTACCCGATCAACCTGATTTGTGCGCTCATCAATTTGGAAAGACATGCGCTCTATTGACAATGACGATGCTCCCATGATATTGTAGCTCATCAGATGGACATTTGTTACTACCAATTGAGCACTCGTTAAATCAATGGAATAACGCTTTGCCTCATTGGTTTCACTCAACAGTTGAAAAATGGTATCAATGGATGAAATTGGCTGTTTTGAAAAAAGGGCGGTTCCAAAAATATTTCCGCGCTTTGGTGTGAAATCAAAATAGCGCATGTTGATCTGATCGGCAAAATCCTGAGCCATTGCGGTAACGTCCGGCCATTTATAGTATAGTCCGAATTCTTGCAAAAACACAAAATCAGGATCGAGCTGCCGTATCTTCTTCACATAATCATCAACAGCAACGGTATCATTACTGAGTTGTGCAACGTTTAGGCAGACCAGTCTATAAGTTGGTGAACCGTTTTCGGCCGCATCTGCACCAATGGGAAGTTTATTATTAGAGATAAAAACAAAGGCAACCAACAACAAAACCATCAACCTCAAATAAAGCAGGTGGGATTGAGAAATTGTAAGGACTGAAATAAGCAAAATGATGGATAAAAAAAGTAAATCAAATACCGGAATAAGCTGAAGAACAGGA
This sequence comes from Salibacteraceae bacterium, assembly GCA_040905305.1. GTDB lineage: Bacteria > Bacteroidota > Bacteroidia > Flavobacteriales_G > Salibacteraceae > SHAN690. Next base: position 5,261 of record JBBDRU010000217.1, read on the forward strand.
ATTTGTTCGGGTGGTATAAATCCTGCTAAAAAAGAAGCCAATGCACCAATCACGATCAGCAGTAAAAGAACGTTTACTATTGTGTAGGATAACTTTTTCAAAACCGTGATAAAATGATCAAAGTCAACATTGTTACTATTCTCGCTTCTTTATGGATGCTTTCTTTCACTCTTAGTGCGCAAGATAAGTTCCCCTCGTTAGATGCTGAAGCAATCGATGGAAATAAAGTTTCATTGCCCGATGCTCTTTCCGGCAAAAAGAGCATTGTTTTTTTAGCTTTCACGGAAGAGGCAGAACAAATATTAGATAACTGGTATGCGCCCGTTTACACCCTCTTTATCGATGAGTCGGGTTTTAATGCCATGGCTTACGATTGCCATGTGAAATTGGTGATGATGTTTACCGGATTGGGTCAGTCCATCGCTGATCAAATCATTCAAAAAATTCGCTCCAACGTTGATGAGTCATTTAACGACTACTTACTTTTTTACAACGGTCCATTTAAGGAGCAGATGAAAGCCCTCGGTTTAAAGAAAAAAAATGATGCTTACGTATTTGTGCTGGATGAAAAGGGGAAAGTTATTTACACTGAAACAGGGAGATATAGCGAATCTAAACTGGATAAGATTGCCGATTTAGTAGAGCTTTAATCATAATTACGTTCACCAAAAATAGCGCTCCCAATGCGCACCATTGTGCTGCCTTGTTCAATGGCTAATTGATAATCACCGCTCATGCCCATCGAAAGGGTTTCGGGTTGCCATTGGTCGTGTGCAGAAAACTGTGATTTTAATCGCTCAAATAATGCCTTCAGCGAGGCAAACTCCCTCCCTACCTGGTCTTGATCTTCCGTAAAAGTGGCCATTCCCATCAACCCTTTAATACGAACATTGCGCATAGCTTTAAAAGTTTCACTGGCTAACAGTTCAGCGCATTCCGGTTCGTCAAACCCAAATTTACTGTCTTCTTCAGCAATGTGAACTTGTAACAAACAATCAACTACTCGATCGATCTTTGCAGCACGTTTATCAATTTCTTTAAGTAATTTTAAACTATCCACACCATGTATGAGGTGCACAAAATCAACAATATATTTAACTTTATTGCGCTGCAAATGGCCAACTAAGTGCCAACGGATTTCCTTAGGCATTACCTCGGCTTTCGACACCATTTCCTGCACTTTATTTTCACCGTAATCAAGGTGACCAGCCTCATAAGCCTTTATGATATGATCAACAAGATGCACCTTGGAAACTGCAACTAGTTGGACATCATCCGGCAGTTGAGATTTAATTTCTTTTAGATTTTCGGCTACACTCATAATGCAAAGATGACGGAAGATTGGGACTGAACATGCTTTTCTTCATAGTTTATCTGTTTGAATTTATTAATTTATAAACCGCCTGTTTTTTTTTGGGGAGCTTACATATCGAGTACGGAAATCCTTCTGCCCGCCAGCATTCAGGCGAGGATGCATTCAGACTTTTCTAGACACACACAGAGAGAGAGACGCATTATCGCGCTATCCATTGGAGATTTGAATAAGGCATTGTTTTAATTAGTTTAAAAGTAGAGCTTTGGTAAAACAGTATAAATAGTTTAAGAAGTAGCCGATTGTAACCGAAAAAATCGTAGCGTCAGTCTGAGAGGATCGATGAAAGCCGAGTCTCCCCGCCTCGACCGGAACGAAGACAAAGCGGAAAAACAGAGTGAGTGTGAGAACGAAGAAAACGAAACCAACCTATCAGATCGAGTGATCGCTCAAAAAGGATTACGTCTGGCGAAATGGGTATCGATCGTGTCGAAAACAAATAGCGGGCATCAACTCACGTGTAGCACCCTTTATCACTTTTCTATTTTTAATGGCTTATTAATCAATCCATATACCCTTTCTCAAGGCATCTATTCTATGCGTTTAACACTTGGACTGGTAGCTTGTGACTAACTTCGCCAGAATCATAAATCTTCATTCTATGAAAGCACTCTTTACCCTTTTTCTCAGTTTATCCGTTTCCTTAAGCCTTTTTGCTCAGGGATCATTTTGTGCATCATCAGGTAATGTGGTATTATTTACCAATTATGATGGTGGAAACCTCACCATCGATGTGAACGAAAATATTCCCAACCTTAAAATTGGCATCGTGGCTTACGAGGCGATAAGTGTAACTCTTACAGGAACCTATGCGGGCAATGTTACGGAAGTAAGATATGCAGGTTACAACGCCAGCACAACCTTATTCTTTAACACTGGTTCGGCTGCAACCAGCGCTGTTTTTGCACCTTCTGCCACTTTACCCAACTCGAATGGTAACGGCAGCATCATTTGCGGCTATTCATGCAACACTTCTTCAAGCCAGGGCGGTTGCAACACCGTTGATCAAATTGAAGATTACTGGCAAGGAGTCTTTTCCAGCTACTCCCTCTATTTCCACCGAGTTCAATACGGCAGTTGGAGCGGTACTCAAACCATATCTGCTGGTGGAGACTGTTGTGCACTTTTCGTTCCCTTGACTTCTAGCGCCACATCTACAAACGAAACGTGTTTTGGGGAGTGTGATGGAACCGCAGAAGTGATTGCAAGTGGCGGTCAATCTCCTTACACTTATGCCTGGAGCAACAGTTCAACCACAGCAACTGTGAATAATCTTTGCCCTGGCACATATTACGTGACCACTACTGACGCAGCTAATGAAATCATTATCGATACGGTGGTGATCGACTCTGCTGCAGAGCTCACATCTATGCAAACACTCAGCTTGTGTGCCGGTGACAGTGTTTCGGTTGGCAATAACACTTACAATTCTAATGGAATCTATAACGATACGTTGACGAGTTCCTCAGGGTGCGATAGCATTGTGATCACTGACCTAACGGTATCAGACGAAATTTTCTTTCCGCAATATTTCAGCGCCAGTTCATGTGAGGGCATCGAAATTGAAGTCGGTAATAACACTTACTCAGAAACGGGTGTTTACATTGACACATTACAAGCAGGAAATGGTTGCGACAGTGTTGTTCAAACAACTATTCAAGTCAACCAAGATTCTCTGATCGAGGAGCAACCTGAAGACCGCAGTCGATTTGAAAACCAAAATGCCAAATTTGAGATTGTATTGACCAACCCTTCTGCCAATCTAATATGGCAGGAAAATGATGGCACCGGTTATATAACGTTGAGCAGCGCAGGAATTTACAGTGGAGCGACTACGGAAGAATTGACGGTGAGCAACGTAACCTTAGGGATGGACAATTATGCCTACCGATGCATTGCCAGTTACCAGCTCTGTCAGGATACCAGCGATGTGGCTAAATTAACCGTAAAAAAATCTCTTGGGGTGAACGAGCTTTCTAATGACGACTATTCAGTGTACCCAAATCCAAGCAAGGGAAAGCTGTTTATCTCATCGCAAAAAAATCGGTTTGAATCGAGCACTGTTGATTTGTTTGACCTTCAAGGCAAGCGAGTTATGGAAACCCAAACATGGAATACCAGCGAAATTTTTGAGATCGAACTTGGTGAACTTTCCAGCGGGCAATACATATTAATGATCGATGATCAACAACAAGTAATTGTAAAGGAGTAAGAAACCTCTTCATCGAATTTTAAAACCCCGACCAAACATGGTTGGGGTTTTGCTTTTTATAGAACCAGCCTCAGTTTGAACATCCCCCAGTGGTGGTCTCAGCAACGAAGCGTGGTCAAAATGGGCATGGCATGCGAGCAAAGCATTCATTCCCTCGCACCTAAGCTTTTATATTATACTTGCTGAATGCCATGGTAAACATTAAGCCATTTTTCTCGGTTATTTGAAGTGTACCATTCAATTGCTTGGTTAGAGAGCGAACCAACCGCATTCCAAAGGATTTTGCTTCCCTTTTCTCAATATCCGCAGCTTTACCAGATCCATTATCTGATATTTCAAGAAAAAACTGATTCTCTTTTTCCTGCATTGAAACCGAAAGCTCGGGTTGGGCAGTTGTTTCGTAGGCATACTTGAGTGAGTTAATTACCAATTCACTTATGATTAGACCAATAGGAATAGCTGTGTCAACATCTAATTTAACAGGATCAAAATCTGTTCTGAGCATTGGTTTTTTATGCTCTGTTCCAAATGAGTCTATTAAGCTGTTGCATATATTTTTAGTGTAGTCTAGCATTTCTAGTGACGAAAAATTGTCATGCTGATAAAGCATTGTGTGAATCACCCCTATAGACTTAATCCTCTCTTTTCCTACTTTAATGGCATCCTTTGCTGACTCATCCTCCAAAGACTTCATTTGAAGGCTAAGCAAGCTAGAGACAATTTGAAGGTTGTTCTTAACCCTATGGTGTATTTCACCAAGAAGCAACTCGTTTTCTTTGCTCTTCTCCTCTATTTTGAGGCTATCTCTTCTCTTAGTTCGATAACTGTTGTAGCTCACACCGCCCAAAACAATGGCGAGTAATAGTCCTATTGACAAGGCATAACGTTGTGTTTTTTCTTGTTGCAATTGCCCCTCCTGCTCTGCGATTCTCAAGGCGGAGATTTCTTGTCCTAAAGCAAATTGCACGCTATCTGCCAACTTATCTTTTTCATATTTATAAGCCAATTGAGTTCTAATGGCCGCTTTTTGAGTACTGGCATTATTAATGCTATCCCGCATGACCCCATATAGTTCATGCATCTCGAGTGCTTCCTTCCAGTTACCTTTTTGCTTGTAAACATCGCTGAGCAATTCGGCTGCATTCTTGATATTCTGGGGATACCCTAACTCCTGAGATATTTCAAGTGATTCTTCACCGTATGCTTGCGCTTTCTGCCAGTCTTTTAAATCAAAATGCAAGCTCCCCAGATTGTGTGTTGAAAATGCAATTCCAAGGGAGTCATTGAGCGTTCGCCTCAATGTTAGGCTCTGTTGATGATAGTAGAGTGCTTTATCAGTTTCTCCTAGTGATAGATGACTAACCGCTAAGTTATTTAGCGTGTAAGCAAGGCCTTGTTGGTCATTCATCTCTTTTCTAATACTCACTGATTTTAAATCACATTCAATTGATTCCTGAAACCGTCCCGTCAGTTGATAATAATTCCCGAGGTGATCAAAACCTTGCGCAATAGCTCGTTTATTATCGAGTTTCTGTGCCAATGCTAAGCTTTGTTGATACACTTTAAAGGCTTCATTTTCCTCTTCCTGGATCATGTAGAGCCTACCAAGCGTATTCAACACAATTATTTTCTCATGTTCATAACCAGCCGTATCACAAATGATGAGGCTTTTTTTAGCATAATCTAAAGCCTCTTCTATTTTTCCTTGAATTTGACATGTTTCTGCAATGTTGATGTAAGTAACCATTAGTCCCTTATCATCACCCAATTCCTTGTATAACGGTAGGTTTTTAAAATACATCTCCATACCTTTTTCTACCTTATTCTGAGTAACATATGCGACAGCTATGTTATTCACAGTGTTGACCATGCCTAATTTATCGCCAGCTTTCTCAAACATTTTATATCCCTTTTCATAGAGCACTAACGCGCTATCAACATCTCCTTTCTGCCTGACGAAATAGCCTTGGTTTACCATTGAATTGGCGTAAGAACCAATAAAAAACTTGACTAGGCTTTCTGAATATTGCGCTGAATCTTTCAGAATATCTTTTACATAGTGATGAATGAAGTTTGTGTAGGCCAAAGCCACATCGTCCGAACAGTAGGAGGAAATAAAATCCAACAATTCAAGCTTTGATGAGTCTGACTCTGCCTTATGATATAGCGTCAGAATAGAATCAACAATCCCCAGGTCTCTCACCGAAAGCGACTGCTCGCTTATGGAATCCATCAAATAAAAACCTTGTTCTTTTTCTGCAAAAGCCCCGAGTGAAATAACTGTCAAGAGCAATGTGGTAAAGTGCTTTCTATACATGTTAGTGCGATTAATTCGGTGAGCCAATGCTTATATCATTGGAGACGCTAAATATACAATGTAAAGCCAATTTTGAGTAAAGTCATGACCGTCAAAATCTTGAAAAGAATTCCTCTAAACGTGCAACGATCCAATTGCAGCGTTCTTTTAATTTAGATTTAGCCATTCTGTTGTGATTGAAAGATCCTGAACCGGAACGGGCAGGGGAATCAGAGTGAGTTAGAGTGTGAGAGCGAAGAAGACCAAACCACTCCTTGTCAGTTCGGGTGATCGCAGAGTGAAGATGTTTCATTTGCAACCCGGTGTCCCCTTCGACCATTCCGCTTGGCGCGGAAGCTCAGGAAGACACCTACGTTTTATTGTAATTTGAAACGGGTTTGATCCTTAATTTAATGTTAGCGTTATGCTGAGCAGCGAAGCGCGATCGATCCCGATTGATACTCGGAGTTACGCGGATTAGAATAAAAAATATTGTAATTGGCAGAATTACTATTTTGAGCGCCCAAACCTTACAAAAATGAACCAACCAACACACCTATTACCTGCCATTATTTTGTCCATTGCCTTCTCGTTCTCCTACAATGCACAATCTCAAGACTGCAAAAAACTCCTAAAAAAAGAAAAGGACAATGTGAATCAAACCAAAGACCAAGAACTTGATCGCATTTTGGTTGAAAGCCATCGCATGGGATTCAAACACGAAGAGGGCAAATATTACCTTGAGTATTTCAAGACCAACATCAAACCAAGCGCTGGGCCGTTGGGTGGCAGCCTTGGCGATGCAGCCACAGAAAGCGCATTTGTTGACACCATTCGCGTTGATCTTGAGTTTTCAAATCGTGATGCGGTAACCTACAAATTCGCACAGGCAAACAGCGAAATGGGTGGTGTGAGTATAAAAGGCACAGCGCTGCGCCATTATTATTATGAACTAACTCCCGAGGAGATGGAGCGCTTCACCAAAGCCAACCTACGCAAATACCGTTTGCTCACTTACAACGGCAACATTGGAAAAAAACTTGACGACAAGAAATGGAAGACGATAAAATCCGGCAACGGCATGGACATCAAAAACGCTGCTAATTGCCTGATGAAGGCCGTAAACTAAACCCTGTTCAGACTAACATCTAATGCCTTTTCGGTGTTCTGCTAACAACTCCTGATCAGGCCAGTAGGCCTCGTTGGAAGGTAGGTGGAGTGGGTTGTTTTTAAACTGTAGAATGGAGTGTGGTGAGTTCCCAATTTCCATAAAATCTTCAGATACAATCAAGCGATAGTCTTCGCTGATTGAGATGAGTTTACGGTCAAAAGCCCGATGCAATAAGGGCGATAGACAAATACCGTTTTGGATGGTGTCCAGATGATTTACTGACCATGGTTGGATATGACATGCATCTAACAAACTTGTACTCAATGTAGTTGACATTTTAAAACCACTTATGGCGCAACGATAGCTATAAAGTTTTGGTACTTGTTGTTTAAAAAGACTTGATCTGGTCTCATAAACCATTTCATCCTGATCAGATGCTAGACCATTAAGAAAGTCCATTTCTATTTGTTTTACGTATTCTTTAACCTCGCTGCTCACATCTTGAAAACGGAACCGCGCATGAGGAAAGTAGCTTTCGATTAAAGTCTCCTTAACCAAAATGCGCCCAGCGGGATTCAACATAGCAGCATAAAAATCAGAAGACAAAAAGCCATATTGGACGTACTCCATTAAGGCCATCAAGCTTTTTGGTGAGTGACTTGAAGTCAAAGCACGTGCTATTTCACCTTCAGTTTTCAAGCTCCACAATCCGCTAGATTGCAAGTGATAAATAGGTAAATGAATAAGCAATCTGCTAGAATATTCAGGGGATAGCCTTTCTCCCATTTTCTGAAACATTGCAACTAACTCTGGTGTAAACTCAATCCTATTTTCTTTGATAGCCCCTTCTTCAAAAAGCTGAGTTATCGCTAAAAGCAAAGCGATTTTATGTGGTGAAGTGACTCCACCCTTTTTGTTAGGTCTAAGTTTTCTTAGTAAGTATTGAAATGGTTTCAAGATCTACGAAGATTGGAAATAATCGGAGTAAATAGATAAGTGCTCGTATCAAACGCAAATCACCCGATCATTTTACAACAAATGTACTCCTTAACATCTCCCCTATTTTGATGATATACGCTCCGGCAGAGAGGTTTCTCGTTAGGCGCGCTGTGTTGTTTTTTATTATTCCGCGATCTGCTATTCTTCCATCAAGGGTCATTATAATGAAATCGCTGTCGTTTAAACGTTCGTCTGTGGAAAGGTGAAGCACACGGTCATTTCGGTCGAGTGGATTTGGGTATAAGCGTAAGTCAGGTGTTACATGTTCTTCACCCATACCAACCGTGTACATGAATTCCCCTTCTTTGACTTTGAATGCACACGAGTTTCCATACTCCAACTCATAGTTATTTAGGCCAATATTAGGGATGAAATATACACTATCCCATCCATCACCATGGATGGTGTCGAATGCTAATCTCCATGTATAAAATGAGATGTAATTGCCTTCAGCTTCCAGAAGAAATAAGGTATTTCCATCGATGTTTATCTGAATAATTGAAGAAGATAACAGCTCAGGATTCTTGTCTCTATAAATATCAAGCTGTGTTGACACTCCAAGGCTTTCATTCCAATAGCTACCCGAAAACCCTGAGCGCAGTGCTGCGGCTTTTACAGCATAAGTATATTGCCCCGAATCAAGAAGGCATGAATCTGTAAACTGCGTGTTGGTAATGGGCGATTCGTTTAGCTTGATCCACTCCCCTTCTTGCGGTTGGCGATAAATGTTGTATCCATCAATAGACGTATCTGAACTCGCTGTCCAGCTAAGCTGCACATGAAACGTGTCAACCGTATCTGCAGCAAGGTTTACAGGCGGAGCGGTATATTCCATTCTTAGTGAGGGATCACCGAGTAAAGCCACATGCACAAACCGTCCACCGTAACTTGCAAAATACTCGTTGCTGTTGTTTTGGGTGAGTTTGGTGCACGATCCGATGCTTTGACCTATGCCCATAGGATGAAAATACCACCATGGCCTTCCGGCCCACGAAATACTCATGGTGGTGCCCTGGGCTAAGGCTGATCGCATAAAGTTGTTTTGCCTGTCCCAATCGCCAAAGTAGCTACCAAAAAGCATTGTAAATCCCGTTTGCAGCGAATCACCCGAAAGTTGTGTAGAAGTGCCAATTCCACCGGCTGATTCATGCGTGCCACCCCCACAACCATAAGAAAACAGATAACCGGATGCGCTCAAACCTGTTCGATAATCACCGGCTGAAATGCTGTCGCGACCGATAAGCGGAGCGAAGTTGCGCCAACCGTTTGAACCAAATGCCTCACCGCCAAAACCGCCAAAATTATCATCGATCAAGGCGCGCTTCGGCAGGTTCCACTGTGCCTTTTTATAAGCGTGAACACGGTTTAGGTAGCGTTTGGTTAGTTCTGCTTCGTCTTCACTGAAATGAGTGAGATTGGAAAAATCGATACGTCCGATCATCAGTTCTACTCCATTTCCGGGCAAGAGGCTTTGATCAAACTTTCCATCTCCAGGGGCGTTTTGATTGCGTGGATCTGAAGCCCCGGTGTTGTTGATGACGTTGTCTGTCCAGTTTCCATCAAGATCTGCATAAAACACATCCGCAGGCCACGCACCGAGGTGGTCGGGCACATGCCCATCAGGAGCGATTTCACCTGAATAGGGAACCGGAACATGGCCAATAATGTAAAGCATGGTCAGGTCTTGCATCGCTGCATCAGCGTCCAATATGACTTGCTTCACATCCATAACGGACGTATCGGAAGATTCATGCATCACTACGTGATAACCATCGTTCTCAAGGTCGGTTTTCAAAACATCAAGCTCAGCCGAAATGGATGTTGAAAGCACAGAATCAACCAGCACCAACACACCGCCTTTGTTTATTGCAACCGACAGGCGAATTCCTGCACGTGCGTAACCATAACCTGTATAGCCGGCAGTTTTAATAACGCGATAATCATACACTACATCTGTGGCCACAGAGTCATCTTGATACGAAGTGGTGGTAATACCTGTTTGCAACGTTTGCCAGGCGCTTGTTCCTTCCAGTTTTCGGGCGATGGTATAAGAGGTAGCGTTTGGATCTTCGTTCCATGTCAACACGATGCGTGACGGACTTTCCAGCGCTTCTGCTTGCAGTAATACAGAGTGATCTTGAGACGATTGCGCGAAGGAAACGCCAATGATGAAAAGCAATAAAAAAGTGAACTTGATGCGCATAGCTGAGGTTTTGGATTGCGAAATGTAGCGATTTTCAGCGCATCTCAAGGTACAGTTCGCCTTTCTGGCGCAAAACCTCAGTTAAAAGATTTTCACATATTTGCTAATCAACTAACCTATAAATCAATAGAATTATGAAGGTCATTACGAGCATCATTGGGTTGTGCGCCATCACATTTAGTGTAGCAGCACAGTCAGAAGGCAACCGACCGGTAGCTGAATATAAGTCAGGCAAAACAATCGTTACCGTTTGGGAAAATGAAATAAGCGGACAATACGGTGATTATATTGAACCGAATTTTAAGGTAGAAAAGATATACAAGAAAGACGATAAATGGGAAAGCACCAACTATTTCGATCTTGAAGATTTGCTCAAGCTGCGAGCCGCCATCGACCGGGCCATCGCAGAACATGGCGTAGAAAAGGTAGATAAATAAAGTTAAAACTGTTGCTACTGCACCACTATCTTCTCCAGGAATCGTTGGTACCGGTCATCTTCGCGGTCAACCTCCAGATAATACATTCCGGCCGGTAACCTATAGCGTCAGGCAAACTCATTACGTCTCAAAAGCTGAATGCGCTCGGTTTCCTCAGTAACATTTTTTAAGTTCAGAAAAACATCCTTTCTAAATAGGTGTTTGAACTTAAGTTACATTTGAAACCAAAATTAATAACCGAGGTCATTGAACATAGCATTTGAAAGTTACGGACGTTACATGGCCATTATTTCAGAGGCATACATCAATCATGTCGCGCGTTTCTTATCGCCTTTTGGTTTAGAACGCTACCATTTCCCATTGCTCCACATCATCAAAGAAAAAGGCACTTGCACGCAGAGTGATTTGTGCCAACTCACCGGGAGAGACAAGGTTACCATTTTAAGAGCTGTGGACTATTTGCAAGAACATGGATTTATTGAACGAAAAGTTCATCCAAAAGACAGAAGGTCTCAATTGCTGATACCAACATCAAAAGCCAAGTCTATCGAGCCGCACATACATGACGCTATCAAAGCCACCAATGAAGAGTTTTTTGGAGCATTTGACGAAGATGACCGTTTACGATTCTTCGAAATGTTGGACGGTTTAATGGATAAAACAAATTCACTGCCCAGACCAGAGTTGATCATTTACGCAGAAAAAAGAAGTTCATGAAGCACGTACGAAACTTTAAAGCTATTTACCTGAGCAGTATTTTGCTCCTTCCGATATTGGTGAATTGTTCGAGTGACAATGGCAAACCCGCAGACGCACCAGCAGATCTTGCCATTGATATTTTGGTAGCGGAGTCGCAACCGTTTCATCTCAGCATCGAGACAACGGGAGAAGTCATGGCTTTTGAAGAGGTTGATCTAAAGTCAGCAGTCAGTGGAAACGTAATGAAAATAGCTTTTGAAGAAGGGCAGCGCGTTAGAAAAGGAGATTTGCTCGTGAAAATTGATGACCGCATATGGCAAGCACAACTCAAAGGTGTTTCATCACAACTAAAAACAGCAAAAAGTGAACTAAACCGTAGTTTGTCTCTGTTGGAAATCGAAGGTGCAAGTCAGGAAGATGTGGACATAGCTGCTGCAAAAGTGGCCGATTTAGAAGCCCAACAAGCACAACTTGAGGTGAACATAAGCCTTGCAAATGTTACCGCCCCATTTAGTGGCGTGGTCGGCTTCAGAGACTTCAGCCTGGGCAGTTACCTCACTCAGGGAAGCGTTATTACACGGCTTTCTCAGATCGATAAATTAAAAATTGGTTTTGAAGTTCCATCGAAATACTCCTCACAAGTAAAATCTGGGATGAAACTGCATGCAGTGGCTGAAAATGACACCGGCAGCGCAGTGATCTATGCCGTTGATCCCCGCATAAATAATGAAACACGATCATTGGGTGTCCGAGCAGAAATGACTCCAGAATCGGGTGCATTTAAACCGGGCAGTTTCGTGCGCGTATTGCTCCCAATTGTTGCAGACTCCAATGCCATTTTATTACCCACAGAAGCCATTGTTCCCGAACTGAATTCGCAAAGTGTTTTTCTGCTCAAAAATGGAAAAGCAGCAAAATCAAAAATTGATATCGGCCAAAGAACAGCTGAGTCGGTTCAGGTTATTTCCGGCATCAAGGTGGGCGACACCGTTATCACCAGCGGACTAGTAATGGTAAGAGAAGGTATGAATTTACGTGCCAAAATTGGTCAAAATCCATAACATGACTTTAGCAGAACTCAGCATAAAACGACCGGTTTTAGCCACCGTATTCGCCATCATCATCACCTTGTTTGGTGTGGTTGGATTTCTTTCTTTGGGAGTGCGTGAATATCCAAGCGTTGATCCTGCGGTAGTGACCGTGAGGACTGATTACACCGGTGCCAATGCCGACATCATCGAATCGCAAATCACCGAGCCACTGGAAGAAGCCATCAATAGTGTTGAAGGCGTAAAAACATTGAGTTCGATCAGCACCGATGGCAGAAGCACCATCACGGTTGAGTTCAGCCCTGAAATCGACCTTAACAACGCGGCAAACGATGTGCGAGACAAAGTGTCTCAGGCCATTCGAAACTTACCACCTGATGCAGACCCACCTGTGGTTCAAAAAGCCGATGCCGATGCGCAGTTTATTCTATCCATTACAGTGCAGAGCAATGAGCGCAGCATGCTAGAGCTAAGTGAAATCGGTACGAATGTTTTCAAAGAACGCATTCAAACGGTTCCCGGTGTGAGCCAGGTACGCATTTGGGGCGATAAAAAATACGCCATGCGCCTTAAACTTGATCAGGCCAAAATGCAGGCTTATAACATTACTGCTATGGATGTGCGCAATGCCGTTAACACCCAAAACGTTGAGCTGCCGTCTGGAAGAATTGAAGGAGACCAGACCGAATTAACGGTGCGAACATTGGGCCGTGTAAACACTCCTGAAGAATTTGACAACCTTGTTATCGCTTCACGATCCGGTAATCTGATAAGGCTACGCGACATCGGCCAGGCAGAAATAGGTGCGGAAAATGAACGCTCTTTGCTACGTGGAAATGGAGTTATTCCTATGATCGGAGTGGCCGTGCAGCCGCAACCCGGTGCCAACTACATCGAGATTGTTGACGAAACGTTCAAACGTGTAGAGCAGATCAAAAAGGAGCTGCCTGACGATATTTACCTCAATGTTGCACTAGACACCACGGTGAGCATTCGTAAGGCTATTGAAGAGGTTCAGGAAACCATTTTCATCGCATTTATACTGGTGCTTTTGATTATTTTCTTCTTCCTGAGAAGTTGGAAAAGCACCCTCATTCCGGTAGTTGTGATTCCAATTGCATTGATCGGATCATTTGCCATTCTTTATTTGGCAGGGTTTTCAATCAATGTGTTGACACTTCTCGGGTTGGTTTTGGCAACGGGCCTGGTGGTAGATGATTCGATCGTTGTGATGGAAAACATCTATGCCAAAATAGAAGCAGGAATGCCACCGATGCAGGCTGCATTTAAAGGAGCCAACGAGGTGTTTTTTGCAGTGATTGCTACTTCCATTGCTTTGGTTTGCGTGTTTCTGCCAATTTTCTTTATCGAGGGGTTAACCGGTAGATTGTTTCGGGAATTTGCAATGGTCGTGACCTCTGCGATTGTGTTGAGCACCTTTATTTCGTTGAGTTTAACCCCGATGATGTCTTCTCGGATACTTAGAAAAAGTAAACGGAATGGAAAGACCATGCAAGTGTTTAAGCTAATTGTTGATCGGTCACGCGAGGCCTATGAACGAACCCTTGTTTCGTTCATGCAAAAACGATGGTTGGTTTGGCCCATCATTGCAGTTATCGGTTTCATGATCTGGTTGATCGGTGCACAAATCCCAAGCGAGCTGGCACCTATGGAAGACAAAAGCAGGTTGCGAATAACGGCCAATGCACCCGAAGGAACGTCTTATGCGGCCATGGATGAATATCAGAAAAAAATCATGGAATTGCTGGACACGCTTCCGGAAAAACAATTTTTACTCGGAGTAACAGCCCCATCATTTGGTTCTTCAAATTCTGTAAACTCTTCTTTTGTGCGCATAACGCTAAAACAGCCTGGCGAACGGGAACGCAGCCAGATGGAAATCGCCAGGGAAGTAAGCCGAAAATTAAAGCAATTTCCATTTGCTGAAACTTTTGTTATTCAAGAACCAACCATCAGCGCAAGCCGTGGAGGTAGAAATAGTTTGCCCGTGCAAATGGTTTTGCAAGCACCCGATTTAAAACGACTTAA
>JBBDRU010000217.1:19787-28937 GCA_040905305.1 Salibacteraceae bacterium
GCAGATTATTCAGAAAGCTCCAGTAATATTATTTGGATTTTCGTTTTTGCATTGGTGTTGGTTTACCTCACCTTAGCAGCACAATTTGAGAGTTTCAGAGATCCATTTACCATCATGTTTACTGTTCCACTTGCACTTGCCGGTGCTTTGCTAACGCTCTATCTGTTTGGTCAAACACTCAATATCTTCAGTCAGATTGGAATCATTGTATTGGTGGGAATTGTAACTAAAAACGGAATTCTCATCGTGGAGTTTGCCAATCAAAAACGCGATCAGGGAATGAGCATTTTGCAATCGGCAAGCGAGGCAGCGGCCCAACGGTTCAGACCGATCATCATGACAAGCCTTGCCACAATTCTCGGGGCATTGCCCATCGCATTAGCCTTGGGTGATGCTTCAACAAGTCGCATTCCCATGGGATTGAGCATCATTGGTGGACTTATTTTTTCATTGGTTTTGACGCTTTACGTTATTCCCGGTCTTTATACTTACATCGCATCTAAATCATCGAGAAAAACCGAGTATGAAATTGAAGGTTAGTCTGTTTTTAAACATGGTCATTATTGGCCTGATATTCCAAACCCATGCTCAGGAAAGCATTGATGCAACGGAGTTGGTTCAACGCATACTTTCTGAAAACTATGGTGTAAAGATGGTGCGTTTGGAAGAAGAAATCGCAGCGAACAACAACACATTGGGCAATGCAGGTTTTTTACCAACCGTAGATGTTTCAGGACAGCAATCGATCACATTAAACAGCGTAAGGCAAGAGTTGGCCAATGGCGATTTAAACCGCGGTGACAATGCACGCAGCACAAGCCTTAGCGCAATGGTTGATCTAAATTGGACCGTTTTTGATGGTTTTAGGATGTTTGCCCTGAAAGATCAACTCGGGCTATTGCAAGATTTGGGCGAGTTGGAGAGTAAATACTACATCGAACAAACCGTAGCCGATGCCGCTGATGCCTTTTATGCCCTAAATGCCTTTCAGAAATTACTGGCCAATTATGAAGAGGCACTCGAAGTTTCGAGTTTCAGGTATAAACTCGAACAAAAGAAAAACACCATAGGAACATCGAACGCCCTGCTTTTCAATCAAGCTAAAAGCGATTATTTGGCCGACAGCGCTTTGCTTTCAGAGCAACGATTAAAAGTCCGGCAGTTTAACATCCAATTGAATCAGTGGATGAACGATTCCCTGGAAAAAGAATATACTGCACAAACAAAATCACTGGCATTCGATAAACTAGGTCAAAAAGAAGAACTGATAAAACAAAGTGTGCAAAGCAGTCGTGATTTTAAACGCGCAATGATCGAAGAGATGATCAGTGAAACACAGCGAAAAATAGAACGCGCTTCAAGGTTACCGGAAATCGACCTATTTGCAAGCTATTCCATTTCGCGACAAGCCAATGAAGTAGGTTTTCTCAAAAGCAACCAAAACATCGGGCCAGGTGCGGGAGTAAGAATCCGCTTCAATCTATACAACGGTGGAAATACGAACCGCCTCATTAAAAACGCTAACCTTGAACGCGAAAGGCAACAACTCAATGTAAAAAGTACCACTCAAATGATTGAAGCTTCAATACTTCAATCCTATTATGCATTCAATGCAGCTGTAGATCAATTGCTCATGGCTAAGGAACGTGAGTCTGCTGCCAGAAAATCATTGGAAGTGGCTCGCCAGCAATATGAAGCCGGTGCGATCAACGGGTTTGACTTCAGGCAAACGCAGATCAGTGTTTTAAACGTAAGCAACATCGTTGCAGAATTGGAGTACCGTATTAAAAGCATAGAAATTGAACTCGCCCGACTGAGCGGAAATATTTTAAACATTACCTTGTAGGCTTAAATACAACTTAGCGAACCTAATCCATAGGTTATTGATTTATAAATCATTACCAACGACTCACCATTAAATAAAAATTAATTTTCGATACAACGAAATCAAGCCGAAATACGTCAAGGATAGGTGCGGTTAAGAATATGGCTAAGCTTGTTATTCATTTCCTTGTTGTATCAAGGAGCGGCTCAAAGCGTGGATCGGGCAAATTGGTGGGCATTTGGTGACACCGCAGGATTGTCCTTTGCTTCGGGCTCACCCGTATTGTGGAATACCAGTATTGAAACCATCGAAGGTTGTGCTACCATAAGTGATGAGCAAGGAAATTTAATTCTATATACTGACGGAACCGATGTCTGGAATTCACAGCACACTATAACTCCAAATGGAGACAGCTTAAAAGGTAGCTCCACTTCTACAAACTCTGCAGTTGTTGTACCCCATCCAGGTGACACCACGCTCTATTACATCTTCACCGCAAGTTGGGATGAAAACGTGGGTATTCATTTCTCTATTTTCGATATCACCCTCGACAATGGCCTGGGCGATGTTGACCCGAATCAAAAAAACATTCCACTTCTCACAGGAACAAGGGAAAACCTGACGGCATTGAGGCATATAAATATGCATGACTATTGGCTTGTCACACATCTTACTTATTCAAACCAACTGGCTGCATTCAGGATAGGACATAATGGCTTGATAACAAATCCAGTAATAAGCACGTCCGGCCCAAATGTGATCGGTGCCGGAGTAGGAACGATCAAAGCTTCACCCAACAGCCAGTATGTTGGAATATGCAGTGCAACTGATAATTATGTCAGAATCATGCGGTTTAACCGCCAAACGGGACAGGTCATCAAATCAAGAACCTTCTCAACGCCAAATCACACCTATGTTTACGGCCTTGAGTTTTCACCTGACAGCAAGCAGTTTTATGTAAGCGATGGATACAACCCTAACGGAAACATTACTCAACACAGAATTAAACCGTTCACCTGGCAACACATGTTGTCTTCCGAGTATTTAATCCCCGAAACTGCGGATTACGGTGCGCTTCAACTTGGACCAGATCTTAAAATATACATCGCTACTTATGAGCACGTGAGCACGATACATGACCCAAATTCCCTGGACTCTGCCTGTAATTTTGACCTGAATCATGTCATTACCTATTCAGCACGGCTTGGATTACCGCAGTTCACTTCTTCCTTTTTTCACCCCGATATTGAAGCAACTAGCGAGTGTCGTTATGATAGTATTTTATTCAGAGTTGACACCTTCGGCATTGATTCGGTTGTTTGGAATTTTGGCGATCCGGGTTCAGGTATCTTAAATACATCTACTGACCCATGGCCTTACCATGTTTACACCGATACGGGAACCTTCGAAATTTATGCAGCATTGTTCAACGAAGGTTTTATTGATACCGTGAGAAGGGAGTTAACCGTTTACCCGAGGCAGTCGCTAGATCTGGGTTCAGACACTGCGGTATGCATCGGTGACTCCGTGACCTATAATGTTGAGCAACCATTTGCTGCATATATATGGCATAATGGTTCAACAGAACCAAGCATTACCATAGCAAGTGACTCTACCATATCTGTTACGGTCAACGGAGTTTGTGATACCATAATCGACACAGTAACGATTGACTTTGATTCGATTTTCGCCCCCAGATTAGGACCCGATACGATGATCTGTGACAATGATACCTTGACTCTTGCCAGTGGCCACTCCGATTCCCTGGTGCACATATGGTCAAACTTTGATACCAACAATGCTATCAACGTGATAGACGAGGGCGAATATTGGGTCACGGTAAGCAATGGCCGATGCACTTATGGTGACACGATTGAAGTAGCACATCACCCTTCGTTTTTCGTTGAGATGGAAGATACCACAAACCTATGTGTTGGCAAAAGTGTCACCATAACGCCTTATGCCAATGACACATGCAGTTGGTTATGGAGCAATGGCTCAACGGAAGACAGTTTAGTGACAGATAGCACTGGCGTGTTTTCTGTTACAGGGTTCAACGGAGTTTGTCATGACCGCGCCAGAACACACGTTGTTCAAAGAGCATTCGCTGCTATTGACTTGCCTAATGATACTGCTATTTGTAAGAATGACACCATCGTTTTCAACCTCGATATCGATCCGCACACAAGCCTGAAATGGTCGAGCAATACCACCCAGACCAGGGCCAGTTTCATCATCTTTAAAGACACGTTGATCACGTTAACCAGCAGTCGCTATGGCTGTGAAAAAATAGATTCAATTTCTGTTCGGGCAATAGACAAACCCATGATCGATTTACCAAAAACAATAAGTATTTGTTCAAACGACACACTTCATTTGAACAAGCATGGTAATATCGGGTACGATTACAAATGGAATACAGGGGATACGACAAAAAGCTTGCTCGTTCGCACTCCTGGAACCTATAACGTTCGCGTTTCAGATGAAAATTGTATAAACCATTTTGAATCCGATGTTCTTCATTTAGAACACCTCCAGTCCCTTCTTATGGATTCGGTTTACTACTGCTTGGGTGATGAACTTAAGCTGACCGCCTTTGACGAGGATAAAAATAATATAGACGCATTATGGAGCACCGGTGAAACAGGTAGCAGTATATACGTAGATGAGCCGAACACATATCTAGTAGAGTTGACTGATCAATGCACAACCCTCACAGACTCAACAAAAGTGCTGCCATGCAAGTGCCGGGTTTACTCGCCAAACGCTTTCACACCAAACAATGATGGGAAAAATGAAGCCTTTTCACCTGTGATTAATTGTGATCCGTATTTTTATGACTTTAGGGTATATAATCGTTGGGGGGAAGAAATTTTTCAAAGCTCCTCGCCTTCTGAACAATGGGACGGAACCTATCAAAACACAGAAGTTCTGGGCGGTATTTATAGTTGGGTGTTGAATTTCAACTATATAAATGAGTTC
Organism: Salibacteraceae bacterium; assembly: GCA_040905305.1. Lineage (GTDB taxonomy): Bacteria > Bacteroidota > Bacteroidia > Flavobacteriales_G > Salibacteraceae > SHAN690. The sequence continues at coordinate 24,595 of JBBDRU010000217.1, forward strand.
AGTAGAAAGAATGCTGAGCAAGTCTATGGGAAGGTCGTTTTGATTAGAAACTAAAATCATTTTCTTATATGATAAGTACAAGCTCAAAAAGGTAAAAACAATTGCATCTTTGGGTCATGACTAAATCACAAACCACGTTGCAGTTTCTTGGTGCAGCAGGCACAGTAACTGGCTCAAAAACACTGATATCGCATCAAGACAAAAAGGTTTTGATCGATTGTGGCTTGTTTCAAGGGTTAAAAGAATTGCGGCTAAAAAATTGGGAGGATTTTGAGGTGAATCCCAGCACGATAGATGAAGTAATACTCACCCATGCACATTTGGATCATTGTGGTTATTTACCCAAATTGGTTAACGCAGGATTTAACGGGCCGATACATTGTACATCACCTACAAAAGATCTGGTAAAAATCATTTTAGAAGACTCAGCTAAAATTCAGGAAGAAGAGGCTGACAGAGCTAATAAATACGGTTATTCAAGTCACAAAAAAGCAAAGCCGTTATACAATTCAGAAGATGTGGCTAGAGTGTTACCACTGCTCGTAACTCACGAATACAGTGAGTACTTTTTTGTGAGTACTGAAATGAAGTTTCAGTTTCACAACGCAGGGCATATTTTGGGTGCGGCCATAATAGAAGCAGAAATAGGCGCTAAAAAAATAGTTTTTTCAGGGGATATTGGAACATATCAACCCTTGCTTCTTACCCCTCCTAAACACTTGAAGGAAGCAGATTATATCGTTATTGAATCAACTTATGGTGATCGGCTTCATCCGGAAATTCTTCCTGAGGAAGAAATTAAACAGGCCATATTAAAAGCCGATGAGAAAAACGGAATTCTGATCATTCCAACCTTTGCTGTTGAACGCGCACAGGAGATCATTTACCTTATTTCAGTACTAAAATCAAAAGATGCAATTCCCGATATTCCAGTTTTTCTCGATAGCCCTATGGGTGCCAATGCAACGGAAGTGTTTTTAAAGTACCCAACCTGGCACAAACTCGGTGAGCAGCGTGTTAAACAAATGTGTTCGGAAATTCACATCGTAAAAAATATTGCTCAATCCATTTCCATTCGCGAGGATGAAGGACGTAAAATCATTTTAGCGGGAAGTGGAATGATTACAGGAGGCAGGGTTTTGCACCACCTTTCAAAACACATAAGCAACCCCAAAACCACGGTTTTATTGGCAGGTTTTCAAGCAGCCGGTACACGAGGACGTCAGTTGCAGGAAGGTGTTCATGAAATTAAATTTTTCGGAAAGTGGCATCAGGTCAAGGCTGAAATCATTCAAATATCTTCTCTATCAGCTCATGGTGATCAAAATGACATGTTGAAATGGTTAGGGCAATTTGGAAACAATCCGAGAAAGGTTTTCATCAATCATGGTGAAGCCAACGCGAGCCACACCTTTAAATTAAAGATTCAGGATGCACTCGGATTAAAAGCTCAAACAGTACAGCATCTTGAGAAAGTGGAACTGGATTAAATACTAATCCAACCGCTGAGTTTCCAAATACTTGTTTCTATCAGGAGACGATCGGGAAAGCAAATCACCCAAAAATCCAGCAACAAACAATTGAACGCCTAAAATCATGGTGGTCAGCGCTATGTAAAACCACGGCCGATCTGTGATCAGCGGTGCTCTGATCTTAGCATTGAGGAAATAAAGTTTTTCCACTCCGAGATAAAGTGTGAGGAACAACCCGATGACAAACATCAACGTGCCAATCAAACCAAAGAGATGCATCGGCTTTTTGCCGAATCTCCCCATAAACATAATGGAAAGCAAATCAAGCGGACCATTGATAAAACGGATCAAGCCAAACTTTGTAGTACCATACTTACGTTCCTGATGCTTCACCACCTTCTCACCGATGTTACTAAACCCAGCCCACTTAGCTATAACCGGAATGTAGCGGTGCATTTCGCCATATACCTCAATGGACTTGACTACATCCTGCGAATATGCTTTTAAACCGCAGTTAAAATCATGCAAATAAATGCCGCTCATTTTTCGGGTAGCCCAGTTGTATAATTTTGTTGGGATGGTTTTCGAAAGTGGATCGTAGCGCTTTTTTTTCCAACCAGAAACCAGGTCATATCCTTCCTGAGTGATCATTCGATAAAGTTCCGGAATCTCATCCGGGTTGTCTTGCAAATCAGCATCCATAGTAATGACCACTTCACCATTTACGGCCTCAAATCCAACATTTAATGCGGCAGATTTACCATAGTTTCGTTTGAATCGAATGGCTTTTACATGTTCATCCTCAGCACGTAAATGCTCGATCATTTGCCAGGAATTGTCGCGGCTACCGTCATCTATAAACCAAATCTCATAAGTGAAGTTGTTTGCCTTCATAACACGCACAATCCACTCATGAAGCTCGGTCAGCGACTCTTCCTCGTTTAGTAGCGGAATAACTAAGGATATATCAATCTTACTCTTCACTTTCTGTAAAAATAGGTGGCTTTTGTTTTAAAATTGCCGCCACGATCAAAGCTATGATAAATCCGCCAATGGTTTTCGATTGAAAATCACTCCATGCTAAATCCTCCAATGAAATCGACTTCATTTCGTTGAGCATTTCTTTATAAGTGTCTTCACCAAGAAATTTGATCAATTGCTCCTTTCCCTCTCCCAATGTTTGAAGGTTATCAGTGATAAAAAACTCAACAAAACCAGCATCAACAGTGTATCCAAATAAATAAATGAGCATTGCGCTCAAGGAAGAATAAACGAACGTAAATAGAATTCCGCTCAGAAACCCTTTTCCATAGGTTAGAAAACCTTCGCCTTCAATCTCCTTATATTTCTTCATCGAGAGATACATAAGTCCGGCAGGAATCACTAAGCCAATGAATTTAATTCCTCCAAACGGATTGACTGCCATTAACTTATAAAAAATTAAAAACAAAGCAAAAGCCAATGCCCCAGCAAGACTGCCTCCGTTTAATATCGTTGTATAGCGTTTCATAATGCAATAATTATGGCGAGCGACAAATGTAATATTAGAACCCATCTTTTTGCATTGCAAAGCCGAGATTGAATTCTACCTTTGCACCCTTAAGGGCAAGTCTTATACGACCAGCTCCTGGAGAACTCCCCCAGGTCAGGAATGAAGCAAGGGTATCCGGTCGTAGCGGTGCGATGTAAGTAGCTTGCCCTTATTTTTTTCTTCTTACTTGTGAATGCTGTGTTGATAACAGCTTTGAAAACCGAAAGCTTAGAAAGCCATTGCTAACTACTTTCGAACAATGCAATTTCGCCATTTTCTCTCATTTTGCCTCACGTTAGTCTGCTTAGTTCAAGGCGCTTTTGCTCAGATTGTGTTCAACAAAACCGAACATGATTTTGGTTCGCTGGCCAAACAAAGCGGCTATTTTGAGCAGGACTTTATCTTTAGGAATACGGGCGATGAAAAAATTAAAATGCTTTCTGTCAAGTCTGTTCAACCGGCACTTTCATTCATATTCACGCGATCTGAAGTGTTAAAAGGTGAATATGGGTTTGTGAAAGTAAAGATCAATACCGATTCCCTCACCGGACTGTTTCATGATCAGGCATACATCACCATGCGCTATGGAGATGATGTAAAAAGTGAAGTACTCTACTTGCGCGCCAACATCAACGATCAAGGGAAAACATCAGACCAACGCCAGTTTGAAGATGGCAGTATTTCCACTTCCGTAGAGGTATCTCCAAACGATATCGAAACCATGGAGGGTTTTATGGGTGGCGACAAACTCACGCAAGCTCAATCTGAAATTTCATACCTCAAGAAGCAGGTAGATATGAAAAGTGAGCTCATCGCTAAGTTGAGCGATGACTTGTTTAAGAAACAAGAGCAGGAAAGTGAAAATTTTAACCGATTGGCAAAGCTGGAAGAAACGCTGAAAGAAAACAGCAATAAAAGCAATGTAGATGCTTTAAGTCAACTGGATGAGTTGACCACGCGACTTTTGGAAATGCGTCATTCAGACAGCATTCTGCGCAATGATATCTCCATCCAGGAAAGCCAATACCAGCGCCTAAAACACGAAGCTGATTCTGCACGGAATTTTGCTGAAACACTTAGTGCTCAATTGAAAGAGAAGTTTAAAAGCGAAGCGCTTGCCATGGAACGTGCCCAGCAACTAGAAAAAGACCTAAAACAAAAAGAACTCACCGAACAACAGCAACAAGCTAAAATCGATTCACTCAATCGTGTTTTAAGACTTTCAAAAGACAACAACGAAGTCAAAAAGGAAATCAAGATACTGGAGCAAGAACTCAAGATTCGCAAAAAAGAACAGCTCATGCAAGATGCTTTTGTGGCAGAACAAAGCGAGCGAATCA
>JBBDRU010000218.1:0-5005 GCA_040905305.1 Salibacteraceae bacterium
TAAAAATATAGGAGCCATTTTCAGAACCCCATACCTGAGTACCTCCTTTTGTCCATCCTTTATCCCAGATCAGAAGCTTGTCCTTATGAACTTCCATTTCACTGCTTTTCATATCTGCTCCTGCCTGGTGATTTTCGCATATAGCTTGAATGTTTCCAATGAAAGTACCATTAGTGTAGATTACTCCTAAGGAGCAACCGTCCATTATTTTAAGGTCTGAAGAATGGAGTGATTTAAATCGCTTTGGTTTTTTCCACGCACCTGTATAGTTTTTCTTTTCCGGTATGTCATAAATGTGGATCGCAAATTTGATGTTTCCTAGCTTTTCAAGCCTGTAAATCTGTTGTATGTGTGGATTGTCAGGCGTTTCCTTCTTTGAATGCTCTACATAAAGCCAAACACCATCATCTTTATCCCAAATTCGGGCGATGTGTAGGTTGAAATGCTCAAATGTTGGATCACCTTTGGCTTGTTCGGAAGAACTAAAACTTCCGCTCATGTATTCCGTGAGCATTTCCAGCTCTGCACTTTCTTGTGCCAGAACTGATGTGCTAAACAGGCAATAAAATAGAATGGATGCTCGGAAGATCACTTTGAAAGCATCGATCAGGATTCTTCCCCTGAGGTCAAAACTTGATTTTTCCAACCAAATAACTCACCGTCTTTGATCATTTGAGCCACAATGCTGGGAACCATGTATTCCCAACCTTGCTCATGATCCTTAATCTTTCGAACAACGTGGTCAGAATAGATATGAAGAATGTCCTGATTTGAGCATCGGATGGTTTCAATTTTCCCTTTTGCCTTCAGATATTCCAATAAATGATATAAAGACCCATCATTCAGGTCTAGATCATCAAGGGTTTTTAATGTTTTATCATCCTCCTTCAAGGCTGGATAAACGTATAGTTTAACGTTTCGGCCAAACAAAATGCCATAAGCTTCGAGCAAGCGACCTTTTAAGCGATCATAATAGCTATCGTCAAAAATCATTTTCAAGTTATCGACCCCTAAAATCACTCCTACCTTTCTGTTTCTTACAGAATCACTGAGGTATGAAACCAAGGTGTAATATTTTTGATAATTTGAGATAAGAACAGTGTAGCCTAAACTTCCGATGATATCTACGCGATCGAGAAAATCTTGTTCGTCAATTCTGCCTTCGGCACTAAGATCTTTCAACGTCAGTTCAAAAAGCACTTGTATGCGGTCAACATCAACATCTTCTTCTTTCCTAAACTCCTTCAAACCCATTTTGAGCATATCCAGATTAACGTGGGTTATGGGGCGAAAACGTCCTCTGAGTACTAAAATATTTTTCTTGTACAAGGCTTGTGAAGCTTGCAATACATCACCATTAGGTCCAAACATTGCTGAGTCAGTCATGCCGTTTTTAACCAGTTTTAGGCTCATGACCCGGTTGTCCACGTCTTCATAGTCCGGTCCGGACAGGCGAAACATATCGATTTCAATTCTACCTTGTCCAAGACCGTCCAAAAGGCTGTTGAGTAACATTTCAGGATCGTCCTTGTAATGATAAACGCCATAGATCAAATTGACACCAACACGTCCAAGAGCTTTCTGCTGCATCAGGCCATCATTGTCATTCATGATTACGTGAAAAACGCACTCGTTGGGTGGCTGATTGGGTTCTAATTGAAAGCGGAGTCCTATCCAGCCATGACCTTTATTGGTCTTAAAATAGTTAAGGATTTCAACGGTATTTGCAAACGCAAAAAACCTTGTTTCGTCTTTTCTATGAAGAAGTTTGCTTTGGAGGTTGTTAAACTCTTTGTCAAGCATAGTAACCAACCGAGGCTCCGCAACATATTTTTTGGAAGCACCATATACGGAGTCTGATATTTTCATATCGTAGGCGGAAGTGGTTTGCGCGATGGTTCCTGAGGCTCCGCCTGCTGCAAAAAAATTAGCCGACACTTCCTGACCCGCACCAATTTCAGCGAATGAGCCATAAATGCTCTGATCAAGGTTTATACTTAATGCTTTCTCTTTAACTCCAATCTGTCTTTTCATATTGTACTCATTCTATCTAATGATTTCAAAGCTACGTGCTCTAAAAACAAAACCTGCTTCGTTTCGACAAAGGTCAAAGCTGAAACGATATAGTGTCGAATTAGATTGTTAAATCTTTCCATGAACATTGTTCATAAGCAAAAAAGCCTCACAAACACTTTGGTTTGTAAGGCTGATAAAGGCTAAATGGTTATTGTTCTATTTTACGATCAGAGGGATTTGGTGGTGCTCGTTTAGTCTGCTTCTGATGGAAATAAAATACAGTCCGGAGCTCAAATCGGAAACGTCAATTTCAATGTAATTTTCATTGATGTTTTTTGATTGCTGAATCAGGTTCCCATCAATTGAGTAAACCTGTAAATCTTCTAATATATCCCCAGATTTAGAGGTAATTAATGCCCTGTCTGTTGCAGGGTTAGGTGCTAATGTTAAGCCACTGCTCTCAACGCTGGCGACACCTACGGTTAAATCATCCAAATCCAATTCAGAACAATAAGGTTCACTTTTTCCTACAGCATTCGAAGCGGTTAAACACACTTCAAATATTCCACCTGTATTGGGGAAATTGTAGTCTGGTTCAAACACGGTAGAGGAGTCATTATTATTATCAAAATGCCATTTGTAATCAGTTTGAACAGGGAACCCTATGCTGGTTTCATTTTCAAATGATACAATATTGCTTTCTCCAACTTCGTATGTGAAAAATGGAATTGGGATTTGATTGTTAATTTGAATGTTTTGACAGGCAGTATCGCTTCCATATTGATTCGTAGCTACTAGACAAACATCATAAGTACCTAGTTCAAGATAAGTATGCTCAGGCTCTTGAAGAGTGCTTGTATTTCCGTCACCGAACGTCCAATCCCATTGGGTCGGGTTGTTTTGTGAAAACTCATCAATTATAATGGTTGGATCGTTGTTGGTGTTTGCTACAAACATGGCCACAGGACGGGCATTTGCGATGGTAACCTGCTCACAATGTGGCGAACTGTTTCCAATGATATTCGTTGCTGTCAAACAAACATTGTAGGTTCCTACACCATCAAAGTTGTGCGATGGATTTTGAAGGTTTGAAGTGTCACCATCACCAAAATCCCAGTGCCAAGCTATCGGCTGACCAATTGATTCATCTGTAAAGTCAACAGAAGGATCATTTGTAGCATCATATGAGAATTCTGCCTCAGGGGGAGTCTGTGGTTCAGAGGTTATCGCTCTAAAATGATAGGTGGTAGTTGAGGATGTCCAGTTACCGCTGTTTAACGTGTAACCGCGGCCATTGGAGCCTGTTGTTTGAACTACCCACGCACTACCAGAAGGAACTTCAAATCCGATAAAAATACTACCGTCTAAACTGTCTAGCTGATTAGCGAGGGGTCTCAGGTCTATTCTTGTCATGCGCTGTGGTTCAAGCAAATTGGCCTCGGGAAATACATTAAATGGCGTTATGATATCGTTACCAGGTTGGCCGTTATTATTGGTCCATATATGCACTTCAATGCTATCATTAGGGTTATTTATATCGGTGTAATTTCTGATTAAAGCAGTTGTCAATTGACTTTGGCCATCCAGGGTAATTCTGTTAGCAACACCAGTCAATATTCCTGTAGATGTGAAATTGGCTACAGTGCTCACTACACCATTATCATGTTTGATATAATTCCCTGCGATGTATTGAAAAACATTGGTTGATCCTGAGTTTTGAGATGGGGCAGAGTCGGTTGCGCTGATTTGATAGTCCACATAAGATCCGGGTGCCTGCGGAGGAATAGCAAAGGTGAAAACATTTCCATTTGTATCGATCGGATTAATTGATTGAGGTGTACCCGCATCAACTGCATATTCCAAGGTAGCATCTGCAACACCAGAGATATCTGTTATGGTAACATAGCGATAATTGGTATCTAATTGTCCTTCAAAATGTGGATCTGGTTCATGAACAATCAACGGTGGTGCATTATCAACAGTATCGCTCACGATTCTTAAACTGTCAACATATATACCATCCGCCTGATAAGCTGCGTCTGTATAAAATCTGAATCGTATTTTGACCTGACTATTTCCCACAAATCCCCCTGCGTTTACTTCCAGATTATTCCAATTAGCAAGGTTGTTCTCACCATTAAAAGTATGAAGGGTCGTCCATGTACTACCATTATTACCTGACATTTCTAAATAACAATAATCAAATCCATTTTCGATATCGAATTTGACTTTCATCGCAACGTTCGCATCTAAGGCCGAGCTTAGGTCAACTGAATTAGACATGGTTGCATATGTGGTTTGCTGATTGAGGTAAAGCCCCGAAGGACTATCGCTAAGTGAATTGGATCCATTAAAGGCTTGGTTCGTGCTTAATCCCCATTGGCCGGTTACTGTCCAGGAGCCTAGTCCTGATTCAAAGTCGTCTGAAAATACAACGGTCTGAGATTGTGCTGTTATGGTTGATAAAACCATTAAAAAGGATAAGTAAATTGCTTTCATGAGTGTTAGGTTTGTATCGAAAGTATGAAAAGTAATTGATATGCTAAGCTTTTTAGGATGACTCTCGAATTGTTTGAACGTTTTATGTCCCTTGATTTTAGAATTGGAACCATAATTAGGGCCTCTGATTTTCCAGAAGCAAGAAAACCGGCATGGAAGCTCGAGGTAGATTTTGGCTCCAACATTGGCGTCTTAAAATCCAGTGCTCAAATCACTGAGCACTACACTTCTGCTAACCTAATTGGAAAGCAGGTGATCGGTTTGGTGAACCTCCCTCCGAAGCAGATCGGTTCATTTCAAAGTCAATGCCTCATTTTGGGCGTTTACGCTGAAGATGGCGTAGTTTTGTTGACCACCGACAAACCTTGCAAAAACGGTGACAAAATAGGCTGATGAATAAACTCAAAATTTTATGGCAAAAGCAATGGTTTAAGAATGCGGTGTTTTTCTCCTTTCTGGCCATTGCCTTTCTCACAGATGTTCCGAAATG
>JBBDRU010000219.1:0-4979 GCA_040905305.1 Salibacteraceae bacterium
GAACTTTCGGGCTACGTATCGCAACTCAATCACGGTTTAAAGGCTCTGCATAATACCCTTGACCATCTTTCTGAAATTGCTCTTGGTGGCACAGCTGTTGGCACGGGAATCAATACACCGGAGGGGTATGCTGATTTAGTGGCAAGTAAGATCGCAGAGTTTTCAGGTTTACCTTTTAGATCTGCTGAGAATAAATTTGAAGCACTTGCCGCCCATGATGCTATGGTTGAAACGCACGGAGCCTTAAAGCAGCTCGCAGTGAGTTTGATGAAAATTGGGAATGACATTCGTTTGTTGGCAAGTGGTCCACGATGTGGAATTGGTGAATTGATTATTCCAGCTAATGAACCAGGCTCAAGCATAATGCCGGGAAAAGTAAATCCAACTCAGGCTGAAGCGCTTACAATGGTTTGTGCGCAGGTCATAGGAAATGATGTTGCGTTGACAACAGGCGGAGCAAATGGCCATTTTGAACTAAATGTATTCAAGCCAATGATGGCTTTTAATTTACTGATGAGTGCGCGATTGATCGGTGATGCGTGTGTGTCCTTTACCAAGAACTGTGCGGATGGAATTGAGGCGAACGAACCCAGGATCAAGCAAAATTTGGACAACTCGTTGATGTTGGTTACTGCCCTTAACACCAAAATTGGATATGAGAAAGCAGCAAAAATCGCTAAAACCGCTCATGAAAATGGCACCACATTGAAGGAGGAAGCAGTGAATTTAGGATACCTAACCGCAGAAGAATTCGATCTTTGGGTTGATCCGGCAAAAATGACCGGAAGTCTTTCCTAAGCAATGCATTTATAAAGCGCAATACTCTCAGTTATAAATAAGAATGAGGGTTTTTAATTAAAGCTTGTCAGTGCGTTTTTCGTCCTTCAGGTCTTGCACAAATTGCTTGATTTTCTGTTCTTCAGCTTTTTGGCAAATGAGCAGTACATCATCTGTATCAACAACGATGTAGTTGGTCAGGCCTTGAATAACGGCCAGTTTCTCTTTGGGGAGTTTAATGATGGAATGACTGGTTTCATAAGTTTTCACATCTCCTGAAAGCACTACGTTTTCACCCTCTTTTTCGATCATTTGCTGATATAGTGAAACCCAGGTACCGAGGTCTGACCAGCCAAAGTCGCCTAATACGACATCAACATTTTGGGCTTTTTCCATAATACCATAGTCGATGGAAATATTTGGGCATTCTCTATAAATAGCTGTAATCGCTTCGGCCTCGTGTTCATTGTTAAGATCGGCTTTGCGATCTTCAAACAGCGAAGCTAAATCTGGCATTAATGTATTAAAAGCTTCCACAATGGCAGATGCTTTCCATACAAACATTCCGCTGTTCCAATAGAAGTCACCACTTTTTAAAAATTGCAATGCAAGATCAAGATTTGGCTTTTCTGTAAAGGTTTTTACTTTTTTAATGGATTTGGAATCATAGTCATTTTCATCGTGAAACTGGATGTATCCATAACCCGTATCAGGCCGACTTGGCTTAATTCCAATAGTTACGAGGTTGCCTGTTTCACTGGCGTGATTAACCGCTTGTTCTAAGGTGTTTTGAAAGGCCTTTTCCTTTAAAATTATATGATCAGCCGGTGAGATCACCATCACGGCTTCGGGGTTTTTTTGAAAAAGCTTGTATGCTGCGTAAGCAACGCATGGAGCAGTGTTTTTTCGAGATGGCTCGGCCAGAATTTGATTTTTTTGCAATTCGGGCAAGTGTTCCTGGGTAAGTGCGACATATTCGTCAGAAGTTACTACCATAAACTTCTCTTTTGAAGAGAAGTGTTTTAAACGGTCATAGGTTAGTTCAATAAGGGATGAGCCTGTACCCATAATATCTAAGAACTGCTTTGGCTTGGTTTGGCGGCTCATCGGCCAGAATCTGCTTCCGATTCCACCAGCCATGATAACGCAATATACATCAGTCATAATCGATCAAATATGTTGGCGAAAGTAAGTTTAAGTTTAGAAACCTTATTTGAAGCTTAGGTTAGGAATTCCGCATCTGTCAAATGCATTACTTCTGCTTCACCGTGAATTAGGAACCAACGCTTTGATGTAATTTCCTGACATTTATAGCGGGTTCTCTTCAATTCACCTACAATAAAAGCTCTACCCGTATTTAAACTAAACGCGCTTCCATGGGGCAAGTCTTTGAGTCGGAGCGTTGGCTTCTCATCAAAATCCCTCAGTGCATTGAGCAGTTTTGGGTCACTGCATGAGGCCGCCTTTGGGTTATTGATGTGATAAGAAATTGCTGGTATTAAGTCTTTTGGAAACGATTCAACTTCAACCAATTGCTTTAGCAAATCAGCGTAAATAGATTTCCAGTTTTTGCCATGTGCATCTCTTAAATGACCTCGCTGTTCAAAATCAATCATGTGGGCTATTTCATGCGTAAGCGTGATTAAAAATGAATAAGGATTGAGGTTTCCATTCACCGAGATTTGATAGGGGTGTCGTTTGTCTTTTACCCTGAAATCGCCCAGCTTGCTATTTCGTGGCTTGGTGATTTTAATGCGTAGGCGAAATGGTTTGATCCAGTTGTAAATCAAATCGACTGAATGCTGCGGAATGTAAATACTGAGTTGTTCGCGAAAACTCGGCTCACTCATGCTCTCTCACGGCTAAATCACTTTTGTGGTGCAAATGTTGGCTGCTCCATGATGGACAGTCACAATCTTTTTTACCTTTAAAGAGACTGCAACTATTCATTGTTAGTGCAAAGATCACACAACAAAAAATTATAACTAAACGCATGATCCAAAGCTAGTGATTTGATTGTTGAACTCAACATTGAATTAGCGTTACATTTGTGCCAATGGCGTCATTCTTATTCCATGTAGGAAAATACTTCATTTTGATGTGGCGTGTATTTAGCCGCCCTGAAAAGTTTTCGATTTATCGAAAGCGTCTCTTTGATGAGATGGTTTCACTAGGTATTGACTCGCTTGGAATTATCGCGGTTATTTCACTGTTTATGGGGGCTGTTATTACCATTCAAACTGCGGCAAATATCGACAGCGCATTTATTCCTACTTACACCATAGGTTTTACAACTCGTCAATCGACCATATTAGAATTCAGCCCGACCATAATGGCCCTTATACTTGCCGGAAAAGTAGGCTCGAATATTGCCTCTGAAATCGGTTTGATGCGTGTTACAGAGCAAATCGATGCGCTTGAAATTATGGGAGTGAATTCAAGCGCTTACCTAATTCTTCCAAAGGTTGTGGCGGCAGTGTTGATCAACCCTTTTCTTGTCGTGATCTCAATGTTTGTGAGTATTGGTGGTGGGTACCTGGTTGCTAATTTTTCTGACATCGTTACGGTAGCGGATTACGTCTATGGCATTCAACTGGATTTTAAACCTCATCATGTGGTTTACGCCCTTTCGAAAGCCTCTGTTTTTGCGTTTATTTTCACATCCATTCCAGCGTTCAATGGTTATTATGCTTCAGGAAGTGCTTTGGAAGTTGGTAAGGCCAGCACGCATGGAGTGGTTCAGAGTTCAATCATTATCCTTTTCACCAATTACATCATAACACAACTGTTCCTGATATGATTGAAGTGAACAACTTATATAAGTCTTTTGGAGATTTAGAAGTACTCAAGGATATAACGGCCACCTTCGAAAATGGTAAAACTAGCGTCATCATTGGTGCTAGTGGTAGCGGGAAAAGTACATTGGCTCGATGCCTGGTCGGTTTAGTTGAACCGAACAAAGGAGAAGTCTTATACGATGGAAGGTCTTTTCTTGACCTGAATGTCAAACAACGAAAATCGCTGCGAAAAGAAGTAGGATTTTTGTTTCAGGGAGGTGCTTTGTTTGACTATATGACGGTTGAAGAAAACATTCGATTTCCTTTGGATATGCTCACGAAACTATCAAAAAAAGAAAAAAAACACAGGGTTGACACCGTTCTTGATCGAGTAGAGCTTTCAAATGCGCATAAACTTTATCCGTCTGAACTGAGTGGTGGAATGAAAAAGCGTGTTGGAATAGCCAGGGCAATCTCTCCAAACCCGCGCTATCTTTTTTGCGATGAACCCAACTCTGGCCTTGATCCTCAGACTTCAATTATTATTGATGATTTGATTTTGGAAATAACGCGAGAATATGATATCACCACATTAGTAATTACCCATGATATGAATTCTGTCATGGAGATTGGTGAACATATCATTTTTATCCATAAGGGACAAAAATGGTGGGAGGGAACCAAAGAAGAAATTTTGGAAACAGATAATAAAGAACTTCTCTCTTTTGTTGATGCTTCGGGGTTCCTGACAAACAAAAAGAACAAATAAAAAAAGCCCCGGGCGCTTATTGTGCCTTCTTGTTACTCGTCAAAAGCTATCAAGGGTCATTGATGGGTGAAAAATCATTTAGCAATGTAACTGCTCCTCGTTTTTCAATCTCTTCGTTGTTTTCATCTGTTCGTAGGATCAATCGCCAAGTGTAAACACCCATTGGTAGTCTCTTACCGTTAAACCTTCCGTCCCATTCAAAATTTTTGTCATCGGTGTAAAATAGAGAATTACCCCACCGGTCATAAATTTCGAGGCGCATGTCATTAATACCTCTTGACTTTATACCCCAAACATCATTTTTACCATCGCTGTTTGGAGAAAACGCGTTTGGAATGTACAGGTAAAAACTTGGCCTTACAATAGCCGTGTCCACGTCTTCACAACCGTATTCATCAATTGCTGTCAGCATTACTATGTAGGGATCACCATCCGGAAGTGGTATGATAGGTGATTCTTCAAATGATTGAATGTTTGCTTTCTCAATGTCCCAAATAAACCCTTTCAGTTCACTATTACCAACACTTTTATTGGTTAACTGCAACTCATAATCACTAATGTAATCCCAATCAAAAGCGGCCTCAACTTTTGAAACATCCACTTGAACGTTGGCCGTTCTCACGGTGTCGCAAGCATCGGTAAGCCTCACACTGTAG
>JBBDRU010000220.1:0-4968 GCA_040905305.1 Salibacteraceae bacterium
TTTGATCGTTCGTTTAATGCATGCTCCAGATCATCTGTAAAAATGCGAATAGACATCTGAACCGTATCGTTTTTGATCTCTAGTTCCGTTATCGATACGTAGAATGGATGACTCGTTTTCGACTCTATATTCATCACGGAGATATGAGACAGCAACAGCAGTAAGTTCATGGTTAACATCATAGCTGGTCGTAGATTTCGAGTAACTCTGTTGACTCTGTTTGCCAATTATTTGCTTTTGCAGCGCGTTCACAATTTCGCTTTAATTTTTGATAAAGCTCCTGATCATTTTGCAGCGTTTTGATCGCTGATGTGATTTGCTTGACTTCGGGTTGATCAATAGTAATGGCGATTTCATATTCGTGGTTAAACAGCTTATACTCATGGTAGCTCACACAAATTTGCGGAATTTCCGCATGGAAATAATCAAAAAAGCGATTGGCTAATGAGTACTGGTGATGCTTACCTTGCTTTGAAAATAAAGTGAGTCCGGCAAACGCGTTCCTGGTAATCGCTTTTAATTCTTCAGGGAGCACAGTACCGCATAATTGCACTTTGCTGCCCAATTGGTGTTCCTCGATTAAATTTTCTAAATCAGCTTTGATCGGACCATTGCCATAGATTCTTAGCGTGAGTTTATCGATGTCGCGCATGGCAAGAACACTTTCCTCTAGGCCTCTTCCGATATTCAATACGCCTTGATATATAAGGTATGGTGGTTTTTCTGTTTTTAAGTCTGATTTTTGACTTGCTTCTAACGTAGGCACGTTGCGCACTACTCTGAATTCGGTTCCATATCGTTTTTTAAACAAGCCGGCATATCCATAGCTGATTGTATAGGCGTGTTTTGACCTTTTTATAATAAAGGCTTCAATCCATTGCCAGGCAATGTGAATAATGGGTCTGCTGAGCACTTCTTCTAACTCGCTGAAGTATTCATGCGCGTCAAATGTCCATTTTTTTCGTTTGAGTTTTGCAGCTATATAAACCGGAAGTGCCGTGTCCAAATCAATGGCACCGAATACATCAACCGGCATTTGCATGAGCCTGAAAAAAAGTTTTAGGTTGTATTCAATGTAAAAGAGTTTGCCCTTTTCAAAAATGCATTTTAAGCGAATACGCGTGTATTTTTTTTCTTTAAGCGGCAATGATTCCTTTAACTCACGACCAATTAAAGTGACGTCATATCCAGCAAGTGTTAGGGTGCTGCATATTCTGTCCATTCGTTGATCGAAGCTCAAGTCATTGGTAACCGCGAAAATGAGTTTTTTAGGCACTTTCATCTATTGGGTCTGCGCTTGCGAATGTAACTTTTAACCGCTTTTAAAATCATCTAAATCACGCCTGTTGCGCTTGGTCGGTCGGCCAAAAATTCCCGCTGCTCTGTTTTCTTTATTGACCAATTGTATCATCTCCAGCGCTTTCAGATCATCGATGGATGTGGTTTCAACCATAAAATCATGAACTAGTTTTGCGCCAACTCTGCTTTTTGGAACATCCTTGACTTCAAAGGTTCTCCAGATAGGCGGAACTTTTAATGCGATACGATCCCCTGGGTTTACTTCCTTGCTGGGTTTTACGCACTCATCATTGAGTTTTACTTTTTCCTCCGAACAAGCTTTGCTGGACAATGACCGCGTTTTAAACAGCCGTGTGCACCAGATGAATTTGTCAACGCGCATTTCGCGAATTTAATTACTATTTTTAGGCTTCTTATCTCTAAAGAATTCGTTTATAATCATGATGCCGCCACGTGTGTCCTCATACCTATCGAACCTAACAACATGTTTATTCATATGTTGCGCATTGTTGCTCCCTGAGAAAGCAAATGGACAATTCTTAGTGGGTGGCAGTGCGGCCTCTATCGCAGGAGACTGTTATAGATTGACAAGCGCTGTTAATAACCAGGCAGGATATGTTTATCAGAATCAGGCGATCAATCTAAACGAGCCTTTTGATTATATGTTTGATGTTTACCTTGGTACTAATAACGGTGGTGCTGATGGTATTGTCTTTGTTTTGAGAGGAACACTTGCCGCACCTTACATCGGAGCTGCCGGTGGTGCTATCGGTTATAGTGGAGCCGGGTTTAGCTCAAACTCCATTGGAATTGAGGTGGATACGTGGCAAAATGCTGGTTTTGGCGACTTGGTGGCAGACCATATTGGAATATTGAAGAATGGAACGGTAGATCATACTTCGGCAAATTCACTTGCAGCACCTATTCAAGCTTCTGCAAACAATGCAAATGTGGAGGATGGAAATTACCACACCTTTAACGTGAGATGGGATCCATCATCTCAAGACCTCGAGGTTTACTTCGACTGTGACTACCGCCTCTTGCACAACGGTGATATCGTTAACGATATTTTTGGGGGCGACTCTCTGGTTCATTGGGGTTTTTTGGGAACAACAGGAGGAGCCAACAATGTGCAGCGCTTTTGCTTCACACAACCCATCGACAGTGTGATAAATTCATTGGAAGACCAAACCATTTGCGATGGAGATTCTGTGCAACTCGATGCTGGTGATGCTGCTGCAACATACGACTGGACACCTTCCACGTCCTTAAGTTCGGCATCTATCAATGCTCCCTGGGCCAGTCCTTCAGCGAGCACAACCTATTTTGTTGAAATAAGCTATAAGTGTGATACTGTAAACGATACGGTTACGGTAAATGTGATTCAACCCGGGTTTAATACGTTCGTTGTTATAGAAGATGCATGGTGTAATGGAGAGTGTAGCGGAAGCATTGATTTGAGCGTGGTTAACGGAAGTGGTGTTTACGAATACGATTGGTCTACTGGTGATACTATTCAGGATATTGACTCCTTGTGCACAGGTACATATTCAGTTACTATTCAGGATGTAGATACCTCATCTGCCACGTACCTCTGTACACTCATTGAGTCTTTTAACATAAACGAACCTGATCCATTAACCTCGAGCATTTCTAATCCGACTAAAACATCTTGTCCAGACGGCTCAACTTGCGATGCCAGCGCCAGTGTAAGTGCAGGAGGAGGCACTTTTCCTTATGGGTTTTTATGGTCAAGTGGGGAGGTTTCGCCCAACCCGTCACAACTTTGTGCAGACACCAATTTTGTTACGATCACCGATGCTAACTCTTGCACTATTGTGGATTATGTAATCATTGATATTCCCGACAGCATTACGACAACGGGTTATGGTGACAGTTTGATTTGTATTTCTAACATTGCAGCGGTAACAGCGGCTACTATCGGAGGCACTCCTCCTTTTAGTTTTATTTGGCGCGAGAACAGCTTAAATGGAACCGTTGTTTCAACCGATCAGAGCTTTTCAGTAACACCGGAGATTACCACGACATATTTTGTTGAAACCACAGATGCCAATGGCTGCGTTGGTGATACATCTCAGGTTTTGATCAAGGTGCGAGATCCACTTTCGGCAACCATTGAGCACGTAGATACCATTTGTCCGTACGACACAATAGAGATCAGCGTTGAAGGGTTTGGTGGGGACTCTTTATACACGTTTAGTTGGAGCAGCGGACAGTTTGGAACTGAAATCAATGTAAGCCCGAACATGTCTCAATGGTTTTCGGTCACATTAGCGGATGTTTGCGGGACGCCAAGATATAAAGATAGCGTGTTTATTCAGGTTGGTGGATATTCAGCAATTGATGCATCTATTCGGTTTGAGGATGACTCCATTTGCAAAGGTGAATCGGTTTACCTTATTGCGGAGGGAAGAGGCGGATATAAAGGCCCTCAAGAATACAAATACAGTTGGGGCCATACTTCCGATGAAAATGGTGTTCAATTTGTAAGACCCAACAAAACAACAAGTTATTCCCTATCGGTGGAAGACATGTGCTTGTCAGAACAAGATGAAGCGACCATCACGGTTTATGTTGGTGAACCAGAAATTCCTATCATTAGTAGTTTTCCTGAAATCACTTGCTCTGAAACCCCGGTTGTTATGCGAATTGAGAATTACAATCAGAAACTTCAATACAAATGGATTGTGGATAGTACTGTTGGTTTCGATTCATTGGGTATAGACTCATTAAACTATTTGTTTACCCAGCGTGGCTGCCATCATGTATCGGTTGAATCTACGACTGATTTTGGATGCCGAGCTATAAAGGAAGAAGCATGTTTGGTGAGGATTTTAGAAGACCCGGAAGCTGCTTATGCATCAGATCCGAAGCAGCCGTCCAACATAGATCAAGTCGTACAGTTTTATAATCGATCGACCAATGCGGAAAGCTTTACGTGGTTTTTTGATGACGATACGTTGGTAAACGACAACACATTCCAACGCTATTATGCTGATTCTCTAAGTGACCTAAGCTTTATACTCGTTGCTGTCTCAGAAGACGGATGCACAGACACGCTTGAATCTTCCTTGAAATTTTTGAATGAAACCTTGGTTTATTTCCCAAATGCATTCACACCAAACGGTGATGGCTTAAATGATGTTTTCAAAATTGAAGGCGAGGCCGTTTCTAATTTGGATTTTGAGCTGTTGATATTTGACCGTTGGGGGCGGCAGGTTTTCAGGTCTGTAAGTCCAAATTATGGTTGGGATGGATTTTATCCCAATGGTGAACGGGGGGCTCAAGGGGTTTATCCATTTGTGTTGCGCTACCGGGATCATTTAGGTGAAATGAGGGTTTTACGTGATCAGGTAACCATTTCTTCAAACGGGGTACCAACTTCGTTGAGGTAAAAACACTGACCCAAAATGAAACATGGTGATCGACTTATATTACCCCCTGGGTCGGTGGGAGTTTGTTATTAAGATTTTTGACAAATGTGTTTAACACCACTCCTGTTAAAACCAAGGCTATACCTGCCAAGCTAAGCCAAGGAAGTGTTTCTCCAAAAAAGATAAATCCTATACCAAGAGCGTAAACCACACCGAAATACTTAAATGGCATGATTCGGCTGCTGTGGTCTGCGTGAAGTGCCTTTGTCATATA
>JBBDRU010000221.1:0-6423 GCA_040905305.1 Salibacteraceae bacterium
GGAATAATGAGCACGTAGGCAATCAATCCTTCTTTGGTAAACATACCGGCTAAAAATACCAATGCGGAATAGCTTAAATATTTGAAATGGTTTGTGTCAAACCATTTCAAAACGGCTAGCCATGCACCAACTCCCAAAGTCATGGATAAAAGCTCGTCCAGGCTTTTAATGTTGGCTACTACTTCTGTGTGCATGGTTATAGCTGCAAAGATCAAGGCTGAAAAAAAAGCCCAGTTTCGATGAGCAGTGAGTTGATTGATCACTTTAAAAATCATTAAACAGAGCAAAACATACATCAGCACATTTGTCCAATGGCCAAGAGCGGGGTTGCCAGGTGATAAATACCATTGCACCGCAAAAACGGAAAGGGTGAGAGGACGGTATAGCGTGCCGGAGTCATTCCAATAGCCGTCTCGGTATGATGTAGTCCAAATGGGTTTAATGCCATCCACTCCTTGCATAACATGGCGGTTTCCGCTGATTACCGAAACATCATCGAGTACATAGCCGTGATTCAGGGTATTCGAATAAAGCGCGAATGCCGTAAATGCAATGATCAGTTTAAGCCATAGCGTAGTCCTTCCGTTGCTTTCAGTTGCCTTTGATTTCGGTTTTGACATTTAACAAAAATGTAAAATTGAAATCAGTAGATTACCGTATTGTCAATAGTTTTTATTCGATCCAGTTTTGGAGGACAATTATGAAGCAAAACGCTAATCTATTTTAAAAAGGGCGACCATTTGACCAACTCATCCCCCATAAAGTGGTCGTCCTTTTATTCTTCCCTCGTAGTAGTCCCAAAGAACAAAGCACGCATGACTTCGGTATGGACTCCATTTTTCAGCGATGGCTTCTAAATCTCGGTAGAGTTGGCGTTTTTCGCTTTTCACATCATAGATGTGGATCATGGCATTGCGGATGATGAGGTCATCTACGGGAAAAACATCGTTTCTCCCAAGCGAGAACATGAGAATCATTTCGGCTGTCCAACGACCAACACCCTTGATCTGTGTGAGGTGAGTGATGACTTCACGGTCGTTCATTTCGTTTAAGGCAGGTGAACTTAATTCATTTCTTTGGGCAAAATCAGCGATGTTTTTGATGTAGCCGGCTTTTTGAAAAGATAACCCCAGATCACGTATGTGCTGAACTTCAGATGCCAAAACCCTTTTCGGGTGCGGATAAGGTTTAAAACGTGTTTGAAAACGATGCCAAATGGTAGCCGCTGCTTTGGTACTTAGCTGTTGTTCAACTATCGCCTTTAGAAGCATCCAATAAACATCATCATTGATTTTTGGCAGACGAAGCGGGGTATGTTCGAGCACCTTTGATAATGGTAGATCTTTTTGGAGGTGATGTAACGCTTCTTTCATTGGTTTAAATAATTGACCTCAAGGCATAAGAAAGCTTAGCTTCATGATATTTGGCTAAGATTTATTTTTTAAAAACATGATTTTATTCAAAAAAATTTGTGCGATTTCGTTGCTTTTTGTTTTGGCTTTTTGAGCGTTTTTTCCTTCAAAATAATCATCAATGGTCGTGTGGAAAAGTTTCAGCCATCGTTCGAAATGTTTTTTTTCCAACGGCATATCGGCATGCGGGGTAAAGGCATTGCGTTGATAACTGCCTTCATCAAGCAATAAGCTACACCAAAACGAATACATAATATCTAAATGCTTTTGCCAATCACCAGCCATAAAAGGAATGAATATGGGGCCGATAAGCGGGTCTTTGCCAACTTTTTTATAAAATGCGTTTACAAGCAGCTCAACGTCTTCCCGCGTATTGATGTCTGTTTTGTGTTTTGCTTTTGTCATTTTTTGAGTGCACTAAGGTAACTTTATCAAAATGACTAAATCATGGCTACACTTAATTGAATTTTGCTAAGCGCTTTTTTTTAGCGGAGCGACCGTCCCGCCAACCCACTTTGTATTAACTTCTGCCTTAAGTTGGTTGAGCAACTGATACAAACCAAAATAAGTGCGATTAAAATAGATGAAATGCTCTGATCCACGGGTTGAAAGTCTTTGCAAGTCTGGGTTTTTGGACAATGCTTCACCCTGTGTATAAATCGTTTTGAAAAAAGCATCGTCACCAAAATCAAAACGTTCCTGCCAAAGGGGTTTGCCTACGAGGGAAAACATTTCTTTGAAAGTGTTTAGCACTAAGATGCGTTCGTTTTCGGGCGCATTTGGATCGAACATTCCAAGATCGATAAGTGCTAAAATGAAGGTCTTGGGGTTTGGTTGTTGACCATGTGAAATCAATTGAAGGTAGGATTGATAAAAATCTTCCGGAAACGACTTGATGCACCCAAAATCGATTACACCCAACTTATTTTCAGGGGTAATGATAAAGTTACCTGGGTGCGGATCGGCATGCATAAAATGCATTTCGTGAATCTGATGATGATAAAAATCCCATAAGCTTTGTCCTATCAGGTTGCGTTCTTCTTGCGAAGGAGCTGTTTTTATCCAATCGGCTAAACCCAAACCTTCAATCCAACTCATTGTGATCACACGGTCTCCTGATAACTCTGGCTTAAACTTCGGAAAGCACAGATTGCTCAGTCCGGCACATCCTTCGATGATGTGATTTGCGTTTTCTATTTCTTGCTTGTAGTCAGTTTCTTCGAGTAGCTTAGATTTCACCTCCTTCAAATAGGGCGCGATTTGATCTTTATTCATGTTAAACATGCGGGTGGCAAATGGGGTGATCATGGCCATGTCACTCAGCAGGCTGTCGGCTACACCTGGGTATTGAATCTTGACAGCATAATCCTCATTACCAATGCGTCCTTTATGCACCTGCCCGATTGAGGCTGCGTTCACTGCCTGTTTACTAAAGTGATCAAATATTTCGTCTGTTGAGCTACCCACCGCATTTTTAAACGTTTTTTGAATCAATGGGTAGGATAAAGGGGTTACCTGATTCTGGGCTTGAGCAAACTGCATGGTGTAAGCTTTGGGAAGCAATTGATCTCCCAAACTTAGCATTTGAGCCATCTTCAAAGGCCCGCCTTTTAGTTCGCTGAATGCACTGAATGCATCTTTAGCATTGGCTTCGTCTAGTTCATCACGATCAATCGACTTATTGACCAATTTTTTCGCGTAATACTTCATATAGTTCCCACCGATCTTTGCTCCAGTATTCGCCAGCTTTCCTGCGCGTCCTATTTTTGAAACCGCTATTTTATCTTGATTTTTCTTTCCCACCTGAAGGCTGTTGATTTTCTAGAAAACATAAACTTCCCAAGATCGATAAGACTTGTCAGAGTGCTTGTATCTGTGAGTTTAAACAAGAGGTCGGTTGATTTCTCGATAAAGGCATCCGTGTCTTGTTTGTCATTGCTTCTGTCCTTGAGAAAGAAATAAGCCACGCTGAAAGAATGATTGATCAAAGCGGTTTTTTTAGGGTTGATGTTGATTTTTTCAAACAACTCTGATATACGACCTTCACTGTTCATTACCTTCAATGGCTGAGCATTGATTGTTTTCATTAACTGCTTGAGAAATTCCGGGTCTTTCCGCTTAAAGCGCAATAGAGTGTCCATAAACACCTCATCATCTTGAATCTGATCAATCAAAACATATAAGAATGCAAGATGCATATCTTTTTTGCTCAATGATGCAGCTTCTTTGTCTGCGGAAATGAGGTTGTCTGCGCGTTTAAAATACCACGTAACAATAGCGCATTCTAGTTCTAAAAGACTGCTGTAATGGGATTTAAATTCATTGAAAGTAATCTCACTATGATGCAGTAGGTTCTTTAGAACATGAGGAGGCTCACCGTATTTGTTTACATAGTTTTTGTAGAGATCGATTAATTCAATTCTTGGATCCTTTTCTTTCTTTTTCCTGGACATATCTTGCGAAGTTTGGTGAAGAAACAGTGCTTCATATCGAATTGTTGTGTTTTATGGAAGGTTTGATTTTATTGCTGTTAATAGTTTGAGTTTTTTTCTCTTTGATCAATACCCAAAATGATATCGATAATTGATGAGAACGAAACGTAACTCTTTACATTTGCTCAAAGCCTAAACACACCTCATAGATCAGCGGAGTTATGTACACATTAGTTGTTGGAGCCAGTGGAGCAACTGGAAAGCATCTGGTTGAAGAGCTCATTGTGATGGGCCATCAGGTCAAGGTAATGGTCAGGCCTGCTGCTGTATTTCCTGATAGCTGGACAGAGAACAAAAACGTTTCAATAATTGAGGCAAATGTTTCGGAAATCGATCAAACCGAAATGGCGATGTACCTGAAAAATTGTAATGCCGTTGCATCTTGCCTCGGACACAATATGACGTTTAAAGGAATATTCGGAAAGCCGAGGAAATTGGTAAAAGATACCATAAGGCTTTTAAGTAAGGCAATTGAGCTAAACGCACCCACAACGCCCGTGAAATTAGTGTTGATGAACACAGCGGGAAACATCAACAGGGACTTACCCGAATCGGTTTCGCCTGCCGAACGCATCGTGCTAGGTCTTATTCGGGCGTTGTTGCCTCCGCATCTCGACAATGAGCATGCGGCAGATTTTTTGCGAACAGATATCGGTCAGGATCATCCGCTTGTCGAGTGGGTTGTTGTCAGGCCAGACACCCTTATCGACCAGGACACAAAGAGCGAATATGATTTGCATGCCTCACCCACAAGAAGCGCGCTGTTTAATCCAGGAAAAACAAGTAGAATCAATGTTGGGTATTTCATGGCAAAACTTTTGTCTGACAGTGACTTGTGGAATAAATGGAAAGGTCAAATGCCCGTGATTTATAATAAGTGAGACTAATAAAGGCGTGCGGAGTTTTAATTTCTTCTTTGTTGATTAAAGCAAGCCTCAATTGCAGTAATTTGCATCATGCCTTTAGAACTCAACATACAAACGGATCCAGAAACAGCGGCCAAGCCTGAATTACTAGAGAAACTTGTTGCGGATCAAATCGAACTACCTCAAAACGAGATAACTCACATAGCGATTCTAAAGCGGTCTATAGACGCACGGCAGCGCAACATAGTAGTAAACCTGCGCATAAATGTTTATTTGGATGAACCGATTGAAGAAAAGCAAACATTTTTACCTGATTACCCTGATGTATCAAAGGAAAAGGAGGTTCTTATTATAGGGGCGGGACCGGCTGGCTTATTTGCCGCCTTACGTTGCATTGAATTGGGTCGTAAACCGGTGATTGTTGAGCGGGGTAAAGATATCAAAACACGTAGGCGCGATTTGAAGGCCATCAATCAGGATCATGTTGTAAATGAAGATTCAAATTATTGTTTTGGTGAAGGTGGTGCAGGCACCTACAGTGATGGTAAGCTTTACACGAGATCGAAGAAACGCGGTGATGTAGAACGTATTTTGAAATTGCTTGTGGGCTTTGGTGCGCATCCTGATATCCTTGTGGATGCTCATCCACATATTGGAACCAATAAATTACCAGGTATTATTGAATCCATTCGTACGTTGATCATCAATCGGGGAGGAGAGGTGTTTTTCAATAAGCGGGTTACAAAATTTTTGGTTAAAGCTAATGCCATCTATGGAGTGGAGTGTCATGATGGTGATAACCTTAAAGCCGATCGGGTAATTCTAGCTACAGGGCACAGTGCAAGGGATATTTTTGAGTTATTGCATAAACAAGGCATCGCTATTGAGGCAAAACCTTTTGCATTGGGCATACGTGTTGAACATCCGCAAGCATTGATAGATACATTGCAATATAAATGCGATGTGCGAAGTGAGTACCTTCCGCCATCACCATACAAAGTGGTCAAACAGGTAAATGGTCGTGGAGTTTATTCGTTTTGTATGTGCCCCGGTGGTATAATCGCACCCTGTGCCACCGCTCAGGGAGAAGTGGTAACCAACGGTTGGTCGCCAAGCAAAAGAGATCAGTCAAGTGCCAATTCGGGTATTGTTGTTGAATTACAAATAGATGACTTTAAACCCTTTGCCTCTTTTGGGCCATTAGCAGGGGTTGAGTTTCAGAAAAGAATTGAGCAAAGGGCATGGAAACTTGCAGGAGAAACTCAGCGGGTACCAGCTCAGCGTTTGATCGATTTTACAACCGGAAAACGTTCTACAGATATCCCAAAAACATCGTATGTTCCAGGAACAACTTCTATTGAGTTAGGAGATGTTTTGCCTGATTTTATCCATCGCACGTTGCAACATGGTTTTAAGGCATTTGATCAGTCGATGCCGGGATACTTAACCAATGAAGCTGTAGTGCATGCGCCTGAATCTCGCACGTCATCGCCCGTTCGCATTCCGCGTGACGGCAAAAGCTTTGAGCATATTCAAATAAAGGGACTGTATCCATGCGGAGAAGGCGCGGGCTATGCCGGAGGTATTGTTTCAGCGGCTATTGATGGGGAAAAGTGTGCCTTTAGCGCAGCTTCGCAGCTTGTTTAGTTTTAA